>CAYWHG010000017.1:13256-49058 GCA_964457865.1 uncultured Steroidobacter sp. | reverse complement strand
AGGCGGTCGACAAGTTCGAGTACCGCCGCGGCTACAAGTTCTCGACCTACGCGACATGGTGGATCCGTCAGGCGATCACGCGCTCGATCGCCGACCAGGCCCGCACCATCCGCATCCCGGTGCACATGATCGAGACGATCAACAAGCTCAACCGCATTTCCCGCCAGATGCTGCAGGAAATGGGGCGCGAGCCGACGCCGGAAGAACTCGCGGTGCGCATGGAAATGCCGGAAGACAAGGTCCGTCGCGTACTCAAGATCGCGAAGGAACCGATCTCGATGGAAACCCCGATCGGCGACGACGAGGATTCGCATCTCGGCGATTTCATCGAGGACACGTCGGTGGATTCGCCGATCGATTCCGCAACGATGGAATCCCTCAGGGAGACCACGCACTCGGTGCTTGCCGGCCTGACGCCGCGCGAAGCCAAGGTGCTGCGCATGCGCTTCGGTATCGACATGAATACCGATCACACGCTGGAAGAAGTCGGCAAGCAGTTCGACGTGACGCGTGAACGCATCCGGCAGATCGAAGCCAAGGCGTTGCGCAAGCTGCGTCATCCGAGCCGCAGCGAACAGCTGCGCAGCTTCCTGGTGGACGATTGAGAAGAGGCCGACTGGGTTACTGGTCTGCTGGCCAGAGAAAGACAGGAAGGCCGGGCATTGCCCGGCCTTCTTTTTTGGGGCTCACAGCCGGCTGGCGACTGTCGCTTACTGCCTACGCATTGCGCTGGAACTCACGCCGCGCCCGGCGCGTCATAAAAACAGGAGAGTGCAGACGGAGAGCGTCATGAGTTTCCTGTTCTATCTGCTGCTGTTCATCGCAACCTGCACGTTCGGCTGGGCCAGCAAGGGCGGTCGCAAGTCAGGCTGACAACTGCGCTTTCAGGCGCTTCAGCAGGTCGCCGCGACGGGACGTGATCTCGACACGTTCCAGCCCCAGCCACTGCGCCAGCGATCGCAGTTCACGCGCCAGCGGCGCTGCAATCGTTGCGGCATCGATGCCTTTCTCGGCACTTCCGCCCTTCACCTGCAGACGACTGCGCTCCCGATCGGATTTCAGATCGACGCGTGCGACCAGTCGATCGTTCAGCAGGAACGGCAGCACGTAGTAACCGTGCAATCGCTTGTGTGCCGGCGTGTAGATCTCCAGCCGGTAGACGAAATCGAACAGACGCTCGGTACGCTGGCGTTCCCAGATCAGCGAATCGAAGGGCGACAGCAGCGCCGCGACCTTGACCTTGCGAGGCACGCGCGCGTCCCGGTACAGGTACGCCTGCTGCTTCCAGCCGTCGACGGTCACGGGCAGCAACACGCCGGCATCGATCAGTTCCTGCAGCCGCTCGCCCGCATCCGCGGTCGGCAGCCGGAAATAGTCGCGAAGGTCGCGCAGCGTGGCGACGCCGAGCGCGCGGGCCGCAGTCGTCATCAGCACGCGCTGTGCCTCATCCTTCGCGGGAATCGGCGCCGATATCACGTTCGCAGGCAGGACGCGTTCGGTGAGATCGTAGAGCCGCTCGAAATTGCGGCGCGAGGCGGTGGTCACCTGGCCGGTCCAGAACAGCCATTCGAGGATTTCCTTGCCCTGGCTCCAGCCCCACCAGCCGCCACTCGATTTGCCCGCCGCTTCCAGCTCACTCGCGCCGAGCGCGCCGCGATCGCGGATCTGCCTGAGGGCGGCGTCGACCAGATCCTTGTGCTCATTGGCGTAGCGCTTGAGCCGGCCCCATGTGCCTTCGCCGCGCAGCGCCCGATCCATGCGCCAGCGAAACAGCGGATACGTTTCGATGGGCAGCAGCGAGGCTTCGTGACCCCAGTACTCGAACAGATGCCGGCGCCGCGCGTCATAGGCAGCGCGGTCGAGCAGATCGCGCGCGTAGCTTCCCGTGCGCGAAAACAGCGGCAGGTAGTGCGAGCGGACCAGGACATTGACGGAGTCGATCTGCACCACGCCCAGCCGGCGTACGAGCGAGACCACGTCGCGCGCGGTGCGTACGCCGGTCGATCCGAACTGCTGGGCAGCGATCGCGATTCGCCGTGCTTCGGCATTCGACAGAGTCGCTGTTGCGGGCATGGCATCGGCGCTGTCTGCAGTTGTTCGTTGCGCCTCAGTGCAGCGGATAGAAGCGCGGCAGCAACCAGCTCAAGGTGAGCCACATCAGGATGGTAAGCGGGACGCCGACACGCAGGAAGTCCTTGAAGCGGTAGTTGCCCGCGCTATAGACGAGCAGATTGCAATTGTCGGCCATGGGTGTCGCATACCCCATGTTGGCGCCGAACAGGACGGCGAGCACGAACGGCTGGGGCGGCAAGCCGAGCTGATGGGCCACCTCGATCGCAATCGGCGTGCCGATCACGGCGGCGGCACTGTTGGAAATGATGTTGCTGAGCACGGCCAGCAACAGGATCGTCGCGCTCAGCAGGGCGGCGGGCGGCAGGCTGCCGCTGGCGAACACCAGCAGCTTCGCGACGAACGCGGCACCGCCGGTCACCACCAGCGCCAGACTCAATCCGAGACTCGCCACCGTCAGCAGGATCATCGAAGAATCCAGTCCGCGGGTCGCATCGCGCCACTTCAGGCAACCCGTGAGCGCCATCAGCAGCACGCCGCAGATCGCGGCAATCGCCACCGGCGCGATGCGCAGCGAGGCCACGACGACGATGCCCGCCATGATGAGCAGTGCGAGCGGCGCCTTCGCCGTGAGCGGTACATCGCTGGTGGCATCGAGCACCAGCAGCTCGTTGCGCGCCTTGAGTGCCGCGATCTGCTCGGCCGGTCCCTGGACCAGCAGCACATCGCCCACCGCGAGTCGCACGTCGCGCAGGTTGGGAACCGACTCGACCGCGTCGGCACCGGCCCGATGCACTGCCAGCGGCACGAGCTGGTATTTCCAGTCGAAGTTCACCTGATTGAGCGAACGATCGCGCAGTGCCGAGTTGGGCGTGAGTACGAGTTCGGCTGTCTGCTGATCGGGCGCCGTCAACGGATGCTCGGCATCGACCGGACGGTCGCCGGAATACAGCTTGGCACCGAGCAGCCGCGCGGCTTCGCGCAGTCGCTCGCTGGTATCGCGCACACCGAGCTGATCGCCGGCGCGCAGCACGACATCCGGCAGCGGCATGATCGACAGATCCTGTTCGCGCAGGATCGACTGGATCGCCAGTTCGCCGTCGAGCATCTTGCGCGCCTGCGCCATGGTCTTGCCGACGGCCGCGCTCTGCGGCGGCAGATGCAGGCGTGCATCGAACAGACGCGGCGCCGCATCGCCGAGCACCGGCTTGCTGTCGGGCAGCAACCGCGGCGCCACCAGCCAGAGATAGAAGAACGCCACGATGGCCGCGAGCGAGGCGGGCACGATGAAATCGAACATGTGGAAACGCTCGACGCCGAGACTCGCCGCAGTGCCGATGACGAGCAGGTTGAGCGAGGTGCCGATCGGCGTTCCCATCCCTCCTACCTGCGATGCGAATGTCATCGGCATGAGCAGCTTGGAGGGCGAGCTGCCGGCACGCAGCGCCACGGCCGTCAGGATCGGAATCATCAGCACGACCTGCGGCGTGTTGTTCATGAAGGCGCTGATGACGCCCGTGACGATGAGCATCAGCGCCATCGCCAGCAGCGGACTCCAGTTCCATGCCCGCGCGATCAGTCGCCCGACGGGAGCGAGCGCGCCCGTGGCCAGCAGTCCCTGGCTCGCCATCATCAGCGCACAGATGGCAATCAGCGCTTCGTTGCCGAAACCGGCGAAGAATCGCAATGGATCGAATTCGCCCTGCCCGCTGCGGTACGGAAAGATGCTGAACCCCAGCGTCAGCAGCGTGATGATGAGCAGACTCGACGTCTCGATCGGGATCGAATCGCGCGAGAAGAAATACAGCGCGATGACGGTCAGCGCCATGGCCGCTATCGCGTGGGGCTCGGGCATGAATTCTTCTCTGTGCGCTGCGTGCCAGTGAGTCTCAATGAGCGGACGCCCGAGGCAGTTCCCTGCGATCAGGACCGTATTACGGTAACTCGGCGCCGGTCAATGCGACGTATTACGGCCGCGGGCCGTTCGTTCGGGTGAAAACCGCCGGGCGATTCGGCAGAAGGATGACGGCCCTCATGTGAACTGGTGCACGAATCGACCCGCGCGCTCTGGCAGCATGCTGCCGTCGACGCTGACGGAGTCTCCCATGCATTGCACCAAGGTGTTCTCGATTGAACTGAGCGATCAGGACCTGGCGGGACTGCACGACTCCGGCGTATCCGCACAGACGGTCACACAGCGCAAACATGCTCCGGTGACGAACGAATACGATCTGATCGAAATCGAGCTGACGCCCGGGGAAATCGACGAGCTGCTGAGCAAATAACGGGCGCGCGTTCACAGACGCTTCGACAAGCTCAGCGCGAACGGAACAACAACACCGCCCTCACATATTCCGATCCGGCTTGCCCGGATACTGCCGCATCAACTCCGTCACCACCGCGTTCACGGTGACCTTCGGATTTGCCATGGACTGTTCCGACATGCGCCCTTCCGAAACGCCTTCCCAGATCAGCTGCTTCTTCTCCGCATCGACGATGTCGACATTGATCGTGCCGACCTTGTAGGTCACGGTGCGATCATCGTCATACATGGGCCAGGCGTTGTAGAGCCCATAGCGGTAGCCGTAGTAGCCATAGCCCACCATCGGCGTCGACGGCCGCGTCTCGGTGCGTTCCTTGGTGTTCATGTAAAAGTTCACCAGCAGGTCCGGGTGATCTTCGCTGTACTTGTAGCCGCGCGCTTCCATCGCGGTGGAAATCGAACTCTTGAAATACGTCGTCACGAGCGTCGAATAGCCGCCGCGATCCGTACCGGTTTCTTTGGGGAATCCATACGTGCGGTAGACGGAGAAATCCGCTTTCTTGTCATAGTCGATACGCGTCGGCACCGCCGTCGTGCTGGCACAGCCGGCGAGCAGCATGACTCCCAGCAACATGCACGCGATGCCTGCGGATGAATGTCGGCTGAACATTGGAACCGTCTCCTGAAATTGCAGCGATGCTACGTTTCAGTTGGGCCTCGTACAACCAACTCAAGTTCAATCGGAGAAAGTGACGAAAGTGATGAAAGTCACGACGCGTCGAAAAGGCCTGTCACTTCGCTCCCTGTCACAGCAATTCACGTTGCCCGCACTCCAGGTCCAGCAGAATCCGCTTGCGCCACAGCCCGCCGCCATAGCCGCCGAGTTCGCCGTTCGCGTTGATCACGCGATGACAGGGAATCACGATGGCGATGCGGTTCATGCCGTTCGCGGTACCGACAGCGCGCGAGGCCCTGGCATCGCCAACGGTGCGCGCCAGATCGATGTACGAGCGGGTCTCGCCGTAAGGAATAGCGAGCAGCGCGGACCAGACTTTTTCCTGGAACACGGTCCCCGGATAGGCCAGCGGCAGGTCGAAGTCGCGACGTTGTCCGCCGAAGTATTCGCCGAGTTGCCGGCGCAGCGCATCGAGCCAGTGATTGTTGCCATGGACGATCGATGTCTTCAGACGCCGGCGTACGGTCTCGATCTGCTCCTCCAGGATCTTCCTTTCGGAGAACTCCAGCAGCACCACGGCATCCCGGGTCGCGCCGGCCAGCAGCGGACCGACCGGCGATTCGATCCAGTCGAGGCTGACGCCGGCCGATGCATCGCCGTCGCTGGCGGGATTGAACGCCACACCCAGGGATTCCAGGACAGAGGCCTGATCGTTCACGACGCAGCTCCTGATCATCGAGAGGCGGCCAGCTTACCGCCGCACGGGCGCCGGCGACTGGCCGGAATCGGACGCGGATGGACGCTCAGTCGGGTCGATCATTGTGCTTTCTGTCGGTTGTGTCGTCTCGCGAGACGAACCTGGCCTCCAGTGATCCGAGCACCGACAGCACGATGAGCGCGAATACGGCGCCGATCGTGGCGAGCACGTAATAACCCGCGCCGCTGGCGACGCCGAGCGCACCGGCCAGCCACATGTTTGCGCCCGTCGTCAGGCCCCGGACGTTGCCGCGACTCTGGATGATGGCGCCGGCCGCCAGGAATGCGACGCCCGCCGTGACCGCCTCGATGATGCGCACCGGATCCGCCGTAATGCGGTCGCCGCCCTGCTGCATGATCTCTCCGTGCAGCTCGAACGTGATGAGCGTGAACAGCGCTGCCGCGAGCGATATCAGAATGTGCGTACGCAGCCCGGCCGGCTTGTTGCGCAGTTCCCGATCAAAACCGACGATGGCGCCGAAGACGATCGCGACCAGCATCCGCAGCAGCGCATCCAGCGGCTTGATGATGGTCGATTCGCCGGCCAGCCAGTCGAGAACGCTCATGAAGACTCCTTGAGGCTGCCGTTCGAACGTCGTGGCGCAACGGCAGGTTCCGCTGCATCACCGCAACGACGTCGGCGTTCATCCACGATGGCGCCGTGCGCCTGCCGACGCTACGCTTCGCGCATGCTCCCCGATGTATTCCCGACGCGCCGACTGGCGGTTGCCGTCCTCGCACTCTTTTCACTGATGCCGTCGCTGATGCCATTGGCCCGGTCGGCCGATGATCCGTTCCGCGATGCCCGCAATGAATTCATGCTGGCCCATGCACGCGTCGCACAGCCCGGCGGCGCGGGTGCGGCCGACAGCGAGGAGCTGCGCACCTATCCGCTGTATCCGTACCTGCAGGCCGCGCGCATCCGGCAGGCGCTGAAAGCCTCCGGGCTGGACTCCGTCGACGAACGCGCCGCAACATTCCTCGCCTACTACGACAATGAACCTGTGACGCGCGCTGTGCGCCGTGCCTGGCTGGAAAGCCTCGCGGATCGCGGTCGCTGGGAACCGTTCCTCGAACACTATCGCGACGCCTCGGCCGGCGATGCCTTGCGCTGCCGCAGTTTCGACGCGCGCATCGCCACCGGTCGCACGGAAGGACTCGCGCCCGACATCGCGGCCCAGTGGCTGACGCCGCAGAGCCTGCCCGAATGCGAGAAGGCCTTCGATTGGCTGCGTGCACAGAACGGATTGACGCCAGCCCTGATCGAACAGCGCGCACGGGCCGCACTCGGCAAGCGTTCGACGTCGTTCGCACGCCAGATCATTGCGCAATTGCCCGCCGGCAAGGCGGCACCGCTGCAGCAATGGGCGGGACTGCTCGATACGCCGCAGCGGAGCATCGATGCCTTGATCGCCTCGCCGCAGACGCCGGTCGATGCCGACGCCTTGCTGGCGGGCTGGTCGCAACTGGCGCGCAAGGACCGGAGCGGCGCGATGAGCCGCTTCAATGCGCTCGTCAAGGCACGCAAGCTGGATGACGATGCTGCCAGCCCCTATGCGCTGGCGCTCGCGGTACCGCTGGCGCTCGATCGCGATCCGGCCGCACTGAGCTACTTCGCCAAGGTCCGCGACCGCGACTTCGATGAGACCGGTCGCGAATGGCACGTCCGCGCCGCGCTGTGGGCGGAAGACTGGCAACAGGTGTCCGACGCGATTGCCGCCATGCCCGCGGAACAGCGGCAGGTGGCGCGATGGCGTTACTGGGCGGCGCGGGCCGCCGAGGCTCAGCATGATCGCGCGCTGGCTGCACAGCTCTACGAGTCCGTCATCGCCGACGACAACTACTACTCGGCGATGGCGTCCGCACGGCTCGACCGTCCTGCGAAGCCTCATCCGGAACGGGTCGTCGAGGACAAGGTATTGCTGAAGGAGATGGGCCAGCTTCCGTACTTCGTTCGCACGCGCGAACTGCTGCGCGCCAACCTGCGTCGCGAAGCCTTCGCCGAATGGCAGTACGGCTTCGACACGCTCGACGCCGCGCAGCGGCCGCAGATGATTCATCTGGCCGCGAGCTGGGGCTGGTTCGATCAGGCCGTCGCCACCGCCACGCAACTGCGCGTCTTCAACGACTACACGCTGCTCTATCCACAGCCGTACGACAAGGAAGTCCGCTCCGCCGCGAAACTCACCGACGTCCATCCTGACCTGATCTACGGCGTCATGCGCCAGGAAAGCCTCTATCGCGCGGATGCCGTGTCCTCGGCTGGCGCCTACGGCCTGCTGCAGCTCATCCCCGCCACCGCACGCAGCACGGCACAACGCTGGAAACGCCCGCTCCCGTCCACCAGCGATCTGCTCGTTCCCTCGACCAGCGTGACGCTCGGCGCGGGCCAGTTGCGCATGCTGCTGGATCGCTTCGGCGGACAGACCGCCGTCGCTCTCGCCGGCTACAACGCCGGTCCCGGCGCCGCCAACCGCTGGTTGCCGCAGCAGGCCATCGACCCGGACATCTGGATCGAGAACATCCCCTACAACGAAACCCGCGGGTATGTGCAGCGCGTGCTCTGGCACAGCATCGTGTTCGCCTGGCTGCGCAGCGGCGACGGGCAACGCACGGAAGGCTGGCTGGCGCGCATCGGTTCGCCCGACGATCCGACCCGCGTCGGTACGCTCTGAGCGAAAGACGTATCGGTGCCCGCGCACATTGCCGCCCGGAATAAATCACGTTGTCATCCTCGCGCAGGCGGGGATCCATTTTTGCTGACCCGGATGAATCCCCGCCTGCGCGGGGATGACGACGGAATAAGCAATCGTCCGCGACAGCTACGCGCGCCTGCGCGGGGATGACGTCATTGCGGCTTGCGGGCCGTCGCACTGCGCAAGGCGCGCACGGTACCGCTGCTCTCGATATCGGCATTGACGACCGGCAGCCGCTGCATCAGCGACGCCAGGAACTGCGGCGCCGTGGCCACGAATGCGGGAATGGCCGTCAATGCCTGCGGCCGCGAGATCAGATAACCCTGCATCTGCACGCCGCGATCGTTCAGCAGATGCGCCAGCTGCGCCGGCCGTTCGACGCCTTCCGCCGTCACCTGCAACCCGAGACTGCGACTCAGACCGACGATCGAACGCACGATCGCCGCCGAGCGCGCACCCGTATCGATGCTCGCGACCAGACTGCGATCGATCTTCACACGGGTCAGCGGCAAGCGCTCCAGCGAGGTCATCGAGGAATAGCCGATACCGAAATCGTCGATGGCCACGCTGATGCCGAGGTCGCGTAACTGCAGCAGGATCTCGATCGTAGTGGCGCCCGTCTGGAACACGTTCTCCGTGAGTTCGAGCTCCAGCGCCTGACCGGGCAACTTCGCCTCCTGCAGCAGCGACTGCAGCCGCCCCACGGCGCCCTGCGCCAGCAACTGATGGGCAGAGACGTTGACGGCCACCCGGGCGGCCGGCCACGACTCGCGCCGCAGACGCGCGACGTCGCGGATCGCGGTGCGCAGGACCCAGTCGTTGATCTCGGCGAGCAGACCGAACTGTTCGGCCACGGGCAGGAAATCGGACGGCCCGATAATCTGCCCGTCCGGCCGATGCCAGCGGATCAGCGCTTCGACGATCGGCACCGTGCAGGTCTCGAAACAGACTTCCGGCTGGTACAGCAATTCGAATTCGTTGCGCTCGATGGCGCGTCGCAGCGCCTGCTCGGTGCGAAAACGCGCCGAGGCGACCTGCAGCAGTTCCGGCGCGAACAGACTCCAGCGATTGCGACCCGCCTCCTTCGCATGGAACAGCGCGACGTCGGCGGCGCGCAGCAACGCCGATCCTTCCTGCGCATGATCCGGCGCCAGGCTTGCACCGATGCTCACGTTCAGGCGCAGCTCCCTGCCGAACACCGCGAGCGGTCGCTGAAAAGCTTCCAGTACCACGACGCAGAGTTCCTCGATGCTGCGCGTGGGATTCTCGTAGACGACGGTGAATTCGTCGCCACCCAGCCGCGCGCAGAAGCTGCCGGCGAACACGCCCTCGTCGCACAACCGTTCGCCGACCGCCTGCAGCACGCGATCGCCGAACTCGTGCCCCAGGCTGTCGTTGATGGTCTTGAAGTTGTCGAGATCGATGAACAGCAGCGCAATGCGCTGCGTCGCATTGTCCCGGGCCAGCAGGGACTGCAGGTGCCCGGTCAGATTACGGCGGTTCGGCAACTGGGTGAGCGAGTCGTGATGTGCCAGGTGCTGCAGTTCGCGCGTGCGCTCCGCGACCCGCGATTCGAGCTGCGCATGCTGCCTGCGCACTTCCGACTCGGCGCGCTCGAGCTGCTCGGCCATCTGGTTGAATGCGCCCGCCAGCGTGTCGATTTCGCGCACGCCGCCGCGCGGCACGCGAGTATGGGTGACGCCGCTCGCGAGCCGTCGGGTGGCTTGCGTGAGGCGCCGCACGGGCGCCGCCACGCCCGACACGGTCACGACCGAAATCACCAGCAGCAACAGCAGCAGGACCACGCTGCCCCAGCGCAGTTCGCGGTCGGCCTTGATGGCCGCCTGCGCCGCCAGCTCATCCGCGCGCACGAGTGCGTCGCGCGCCGGCGCCGCCAGTTGCGTCAACACCTTCGACCACAGCGCCGCGCCGCGGTCGCGGAACGCCAGCGAACGCTGCTCCAGTTCGGCCGCGGCATCGAAGATGCCGCGGCGATCATTCAGCAGTCGCCGAAAGCGCGCCGATACCTCTTTCGTCCAGTCCTCGCCCTGCGCCTTCACCAGCGCCGGGCGATACCGCTGCAACAGCCGACCGAAAGCCGCTTCGCTGGCGACGATGCGCTGCAGATTATCGACCGGATGCGTACCGACAGATGCGGCCACGCTCTCGCGCACGGCGCCCAACGCACGCGACAGTTCCAGCAGTGCCTCGCTGGCGAACACGCCACCGGCAAAGCGCCGCGCCTGCGCCTGCTGCGCATTCAGCATGTCGTCGAGTTCGCGCAGCCGCGTCCAGTAGGACTGCAACCGCACACGCTGCTGCCCGCCGGTGTTCACCAGCTCCGCGCCGGCCTTGCGAAAGGCTTCGACCTCGGCTGCAAAGGGTTGCAGCGACGCATTGCCGGCGATGGCCAGGTACGCCGCTGCGGCGTCGCCCACGTTCTGCGACGCGATCTCGATGGTCTTCAGTGAACCCGTGCCGCGCTCGGCGCGATCGATAGCGACGCGTTCATAGACGGAAATGGCGCTCGCCAGCGACTCGGTGGCGTGAACCTCCGGCTCGTGCTTGACGACGAGTTCGCGCATGCGCTCGCGTGCCGCGCTGGTGCTCTTCTGGACAAGGAGGTTGGCAGCGAGAACGGCGATCGCGATGGCCGCAAATCCCAGCGCCACGCGGGCAGCCATGCTCGGGCGGAAACGCGATCCGCCGCCCTCCCTGGGGGCAGCGGATGCTGCCGCCGCAGTGACCGTGTTGTTGGCTTCTGGCGCGCTCATCGGAGCCGAATTGCCGCGAATCGGGGCAGGCAATGTGCCACCCCCGGTCGGGCGACGTATGTAGGGACCGCGCCGAAATGTGCGCTGGTTCACAGGAACCCGGCCAGCGGCTTAGGCTGTGGGTGTTTCATTACCAGGTCATCCCATGACGGCACCCCTCGACGGCATTCGCGTTCTGGAAGTCGGCCAGCTCCTCGCCGGCCCGTTTGCCGGCTGTCTGCTGGGCTACTTCGGCGCCGAGGTCATCAAGATCGAACCGCCCGGCGGCGACCCGCTGCGCAACTGGCGCGTGGTGCGCGATGGCACGTCGCTGTGGTGGCACAGCCTGGCGCGCAACAAGAAATCCGTGACCGTCGATCTGCAGAAGGAACAGGGTCGGTCGCTGGTGAAGCAACTCGCCGTCCAGTGCGACGTGCTGATCGAGAACTTCAAGCCGGGCACGATGGAGAAGTGGGGACTGGGGCCGGACGACCTGAAACCGCTGCGGCCCGATCTCATCTATGCGCGCGTTTCCGGCTACGGACAGACGGGACCCTATGCATCGAAGCCCGGCTTCGCCTCGGTGTGCGAAGCGATCGGCGGACTGCGTTACGTGAACGGCTTCGAGGATCGTCCGCCGGTGCGGCCGAATCTGTCGCTCGGCGATTCGCTGGCGGGACTGCACGCGGTGATCGGCATCTTGCTCGCGCTGCTCGCCAGACGCGGCGGCACGCCGGGCCAGACCGTCGACGTCGCCATCTATGAATCCGTGTTCAACCTGCTCGAAGGCGTGGTGCCGGAGTACGACGGCGCGGGTGTGGTGCGCGGCCCGTCGGGTTCGACGCTCACCGGCATCGTGCCGTCGAACACTTATTTATGTGCGGACGACAAGTACGTCGTGATCGGTGCCAATGGCGACTCGCTGTTCCAGCGCCTGATGCGCGCGCTCGGACGCCCCGACATGGCAGACGATCCACGCCTTGCCAGCAATGCCGGGCGCGTGCAGCACGAGCCGGAGATCGATGCCGTCATCGCCGCATGGACGCGCGCCAACGACTCCGCGACGATTCGCCGGATTCTCGACGACATCTCCGTGCCGGGCGGACCGATCTACAGCGTCGCCGACATGGCCGCCGATCCGCACTTCAACGCGCGTGGACTGTTTGAGCAGGTCGACGTGGATGGCAGGCCGCTGAAGATTCCCGCGATTCTGCCGCGACTGTCGCAAACGCCCGGCGCGACGCAATGGCCGGGGCCGAAGCTCGGCGAACACACGGATGCGGTGCTGCAGGATCTGCTGGGACTCGGCGATGTCGAACGCGCGGCGCTGCGCGGCCAGAACGTGATTTGAGGGGATCTGCGCGCAGCACCGGCTGCGCGCAGATCCCTCGTTCGATCTACTTGAAGCTGTAACTCATCTTTCCGTACCAGAATCCGCCGTTGAAGCCGAACGGCGTGTACGCGCTGTATTTGTTACCCACGGCCGCGGCGCCCGGATTCTCGTCCGGATATTCCTCGAACACATTCTGGGCGCCCAGCACGAACGTCAGTGCATCTTTGACCGTGTAAGCCACTTCCGCATCGACGACGAAGTTGCCGCCGTCATAGGCGACACCGTCGTCGCTGTCATACCAGCCGTCGTACCAGCTCACGCGAGCCAGAAAACGCCACGGCCCCCAGCTCTGGGTGCCTGTGATACCCCAGCGCGTTTCCGGCAGGCCTTCTTCAAGCTGTCTGATGCGGCCCGCGCTCAATGTGTCGGGGTTGTAGCTCCTGACTTCGGTGGTGTTGTTGTTGAAAGCGAGGCTCAGCCCGGTCTGCCCGCCGAACAGATCTGTCCGGTATGTGGCAACGACATCGACGCCCTCCGTCTTCGTGTCGAAGTCGTTCGTAAAGAACCGGAAATTATTCAGACTGTCCGCGCCCGGAACGCCTGCAGCAATCAGTGCCGCGCGCTCGGCTGGCGTAAGAACGAAGTCCTGCGACACGGCGATGCGGTTATCCAGGTCGATCGTGTAGAAGTCCGCCGTGAGGGTGAAGCCTCCGACTTCGAGAATCGCACCGATGCTGAAGTTCTCCGATTCCTCCGCATCGAGCGGCTCGCCTCCGCGCAGCAGTGCGACCGGGTTGGTCGGCGGAATCGTGGCATTGTTGACGAGTTCGCCCAGAGTCGTGTCGAACTGGGTGGACACATTTCCGGCATTCGATTGTCCAGGTGTCGGGGCACGGAAGCCTGTGCTCCAGCTGCCGCGGACGGCGAAGGCTTCGCTGAACCGATAGTTCGTGGCCACCTTGCCGTTCGTGGTGGTACCGAAGTCATCGAAATCTTCCCAGCGCACTGCGAGGTCGACCTGCCATGGCTCGAACACTCGCCATTCGACGCCGCCGTAGACCGCGTAGTTGGAGCGACTCCAATCACCGGAAATTTCCGGGCTGAATCCTGGAAAGCCGTTCGAGAACGAACTGAATCCCTGCGCTTCGAGCGGGCCAATCGCCCACGAGGCCTCCTCGCCGGTCCCGATCTCGAAGGTTTCCTCGCGATGCTCCGCACCCGCGGAGAGCGTCACGGCGTCGTTGAGCGCATAGGAGAAGTCGACATTCAGATTCAGTTCCTCCTGGATGTACGCGCCGGCATTGAAGCTCGTCGGCGAGTCGGGGCCCAGGGAGGCATTGACCGTGTTGGAGATGAAGAAGTCGACCTTGTTGTACCCATAGCCCGCGCTCACGTCCCATTTTAGGCGGTCACCTCCGCGCAGGCCCGCTACCGCGGAGTAATCCGTCAGGTCTCCGCCGAAGCTCGGTGTGAACCCCCCGGGAAAGACTTCCTGAAAGGAGAAACAGTTTGGATCGGCGAATACCTGTGCAAGGGCAGCTGCATCGGGGGCATTGTCGGTGATTGCGACAGTCGGGCAGGGTGTCGTGCCAGGCGTCAGATCGCCTATCAGCAGCGTCTCGCCCCCATCGTTGCTGTACACCGCGGATCGTGTGTTCGGATTGCGATAGAAGAACCCGCCGATCGCGGTCTTCGACGCATAGTTGCCGTGCCCATAGAGCTGCATGTTGCTGCCGAGGTCGATGCCCATGTTGACGAAGGTCTTGATGTCGTCCTGCAGCTCAGGCGAACCCCAGACCTGGGCAGGATCAAGAACGGCAGTGTTGCCTGCGGCAATCAGCGCCGCAGCATCGTCGCGCTGTACGCTGCGGCTGGTCGCATCGGATTCGCCGTACTCGAAGCTGAAGTTCAGGAAGCCATTCTGTGTGAGCGGCAGACCCAGGTTGCCGCTGATGGCGTACTGATTGCCGTCGCCTGCGTAGAAGCCACCGTAGCGCGCCTCGATATTTGCACCCTCGTTCGCGTCACTGAGGATGAAATTCATCACGCCTGCAATCGCGTCGGAGCCGTACTGCGCGGCTGCACCGTCGCGCAGTACTTCCACCTGCTTGAGCGCGCTCGAAGGAATCGCAGAGATGTCCGGCCCCTGCGCACCATCCGATACTCCGTTGCCGAGCCAGTAGATCACCGACGCGCGATGCCGGCGCTTGCCATTGATGAGCACCAGCGTGTGGTCGGGCGCCAGACCGCGCATGTTCGCCGGGCGCACGATGGTCGCGGCATCGCTGATGGGCTGGGTGTTCACGTTGTACGAGGGCACGACATTGCGCAGCAGGTTGCTCAGGTCGGTATCGCCCTGATTCGTGAACTCCGCGCCGGACAGCACATCGACGGGTACGGTCGAATCGGTCAGCGAACGAGCCTGGCCGCGCACGCCGGTCACAATGAGTTCTTCCACGGTTTCGGCCGCATGAACGGCGGGGATCAGCCCGGGAATCGCAGCGGAGGTCAGTCCCATCGCCAGCAGCAGCGATCTTCGAAGTTGGATGCTCACTACACTCTCCCTTCTCTGTAACTGTTTGATGGCCAGGCTGCGGACCGGACGCCAGTCATCCCTTCGTTTCGGGCTGCATTGCCGTCGGAGAGTCTTGTTGTTTGTGCAACGCCGGTCGCAGTTGATATGCGACTGACTGCTTTGCAATAAGCTGGCCAGCCTGTCTGCGATCACGCCAGGCAGCAGCGCGTTCGCCCAGCGGAGCGCATAAGGCGCTGACTTCTCAGTGCTTTGCAGGAGGCCCCGCAGGCGCGACGGGCCAGGATCGAACGCCGGGCTTCACGATGAGGCGGGCGACGCGCGCAGACAGGGCACTGCGCGTGCGATCGCTGCCAGTGTGCTGGTGCAGTCTTCGGCACAGTGGCCGTCGAGTGCACCTTCAGAGTGCGGAGCGTCCGCCGCTACTTGAGCAATGGCTCCCGATTCGTCTCGCGCAGGAACAGCGTGCCGATGACCGCCGTCATCACCGCTACGGCGATCGGGTACCACAGTCCGTTGTAGATATCGCCCGTCGCCGCAACGATCGCGAACGACGTCACCGGCAGGAAGCCGCCGAACCAGCCATTGCCGATGTGATACGGCAGCGACATCGACGTATAGCGGATGCGGGTCGGGAACAGCTCGACCAGCCACGCCGCGATCGGGCCGTAGACCATCGTGACCAGAATGACGAGGTACGTGCACAGCACGATCACCATCGGATAGTTGAGCTGGCTCATGTCGGCCTTCGGTGGATAGCCGGCCGCATGCAGTGCTGTCTTCATTTTCGCGCCGAACGCTTCCGACGCCGGCCTGAAATCGTCCTTCGACAGCGTGTTGCCGGCGAACGAATCGACGACTACGCCGGCACCGGCCGCACCGATGCGCACGCGCGTCACGCTGCCGGCGGGTGCGACTTCGTTTTGATACGGGATGCCGGCCTTGGCCAGATATGACTTCGCGACGTCGCAGGAACGGGTGAATGCCTGCTTGCCGACCGGATCGAACTGGAACGAGCAGTCCGCCGGATCGGCGACGACCATCACCGGCGCGGTGGCGACCGCGTGCTCGAGCGCCGGATTGGCGAAATGCGTCAGTCCCTTGAAGACGGGGAAGTAGGTCAGCGCCGCCAGCACACAGCCGGCCATGATGATTTTCTTGCGGCCGATGCGATCCGACAGCGCGCCGAACACCACGAAGAACGGCGTGCCGATCAGCAGCGCGGCGGCAATGATCAGATTGGCCGCCTTGGCATCGACCTGCAGGATCTTTTCCAGAAAGAACAGCGCATAGAACTGGCCGCCGTACCAGACGACCGCCTGCCCCGCCGTTGCACCGAACAATGCCAGCAGGACGATCTTCAGATTGCTCCACTGACCGAAGGCTTCGGTGAGCGGCGCCTTCGACACCGTGCCCTCAGCCTTCATTTCCAGGAAGACGGGCGATTCCTGCAGCTGCAGGCGGATATAGACGGAGATCGCCAGCAGCAGGATCGACAGCAGGAAGGGAATGCGCCAGCCCCACACATCGAAGGCATCGCCGAGCGTGACGCGGCAGAGCAGGATCACCAGCAGCGACAGGAACAGCCCGAGCGTCGCCGTCGTCTGGATCCAGCTCGTGTACAGGCCGCGCTTGCCCTCGGGCGCATGCTCGGCGACATAGGTGGCCGCGCCGCCGTATTCGCCGCCGAGCGCCAGCCCCTGCAGCAATCGCAGGCAGATGAGGATGATCGGCGCAGCCACGCCGATGGCCTCGTAGCTGGGCAACAACCCGACCAGCGCCGTCGACAGGCCCATGATGACGATGGTCACCAGGAACGTGTACTTGCGGCCGATCGTGTCGCCGAAGCGGCCGAACAGCAGCGCACCGAACGGCCGCACGAAGAATCCGGCAGCGAACGCCAGCAACGCGAAGATGAAGCCGGTCGTCTCGTTGACGCCCGAAAAGAACTGCCTGGTGATGACTACGGACAGCGACCCATACAGGTAGAAGTCGTACCACTCGAACATGGTGCCGAGCGAGGAGGCGAAGATGACGCGTCGATGACGCTTGTCGACGCCCCCGGCCGTCGGCGCAGCTGCTGCAATCCCCATGCGAAGTCCCGTGTCGAGTTGTGTCGAATTGTTGTGCGTGCGCGGATCGGCCGCGAGTGTCACACAGGGATGGGATGTTGAGAAGGAAACAGCGGCAGTCAGGCCGCCATGGCGTGCGACTCGCGTTCACAGAGAGGCCGGGCACGCAGCCCGCGGTTCGCGAGTTCCTGGAGAAACGACGGCAGCACGCGCAGTAGTTCGTCCGGCCGGTTGTGACGATTGCGCCCGTCGTGCATCAGGACGATATCGTCGGCCGCCGTGCGCTGCAGTCGTGCAGCAATGCGGTCCGCGCGACCGAGCGGCCCCCAGTCGACGGCGCTCAGATCCCAGCGCACCAGTTGCTGTCCGCAACGCGTGGCCTCGTCGGTCATGCAGGCACGCTCGCGGCCGTGCGGTGCGCGAAAGAAGCGCGGCGGTTGCCCCAGGATGCCGGCAATCATGCGGCTGCCTTCCTGCACTTCCTGTCGCGCCGCGGACGTGCGCATCGCCCACGGATGACGATGACTGGCCGTGTGATTGCCGATGGCATGCCCTTCCGAGGCGATGCGCCGGACCAGCGCCGGTTCGCGCACGGCGGCCGTCCCTATCATGAAGAACGTGGCCTGCACCTGCGCACGCGCGAGTTCATCGAGGATGCGCGGCGTCCATTCACGGTCGGGGCCGTCGTCAAACGTCAGGAAAACCGGTGACGCAGTGTTCATCGCACGGCCTCCGCTTTCCAACCCGCACCCCGCGTTGCGTGACCCGCGCCCTCCTCCTTGAGCTTGCCGACGTTCTTCGCCAGCGCCTCGCGCGTCAGCCAGTAAAGCCGCGGCTCGGTATCGCCCCGTTCGCGAATTTTCTTCGCCGGCGCAAAGACCCAGGACAGCAGACGGAAATGCAGCGTCAGCCAGCGCGAACGCCAGCCCTTGGGCAGCGGCGTGCTGGTGAATCCCACGACCGAACCATGCGCGGGAATCCAGGTGACACCCTGAAAGACGCGCACGTCCTGCAGCGCCGGATCGATCCGCGCCATCTGTTCGAGCTGGCGCAGCGATTCACGCATGAGCCGGGCAAACCGGAAGCCGACGCGATGCATCGAGCCCTCGCCCAGCGCCGCGATGTTCGCGTTGTTGAAATGCAGCTTGCCGATCGCATCGTTGTCGCGCAGCAGCGTGCCGTCCTCGAAGCGCAGTTCTGGGCCGTGGTAGCGATCCTTGCCGAGCAACAGGACGGGACCTAGCGCACGCAACTGATAGCGCCGGGAATACCAGGCATCGACCGAGCCGAGAACACGTTGCGCCGTTCGATGCAGGAACTTCATTGCAGCTCCCGCACCGCACGGCGCTGCCCGACCAGCAGATTGAGCGCGAGATCGGCGATCCGCGCCGCGCCATCGCGCTTGCCGAGCTGCCAGGCGCGCTGCTGCATCTCGGCCAGTTCCTGCGGCTGCGCCAGAATCGCGGCGAGACGGACGGCGAGATCGTCGTCGCGGATCAGCGCGCCGACGCGATGCCGCTCCAGGAAACGCACGTTGAATCCTTCCTGCCCGCCGAGCGAACGGGTCGCGAACAACGGCCGACCGCAGGCCAGCACTTCGGCCACCGAGATGCCACCGGGTTTGCCGACGACGATATCGGCGGCGCGGATATAGATGTCCATGCGATCGGTCCAGCCGCAGATACGCAGCTGCGACGGATCCGCACCGACGAGCATGGACTGCACGCCGGCGTTGCGTCCCGGCATGACCAGCACCATCACGTCCGGAAAGGCCTGCAGCAGGCGCGACGCGATGGCATCGACACTCAGGCCCAGGCCGCCGCCCAGCACCAGGACAATCCTGCGATCGGGATCGAGTTGCAGTTGCAGACGCGCCTCGCGCTGCGACAGCGGCTGCGAGAATCCGGGCATCAGAGGCACGCCGGTCGCGGCGAGCCGCGAGTCGTCGGGATCGTCGTCCGCCACGAGGCTGTCGTCGGCAATGCAATAGCGATCGATGCCCGGCTGGCGCCAGAAATCGTGCAGCCCGAAATCCGTCAGCACGCCGACATGCGGCACATCGATGCGCCGGCCACGCAATGACGCAATCATCGCCGCGGGAATCATCTGGGTACTGACGATCAGGTCGGGCGAGAAAGTCGCGGCCATCGCACTCAGCCGCTTGCGCATCCGCAACCACGACCACTTGATCAGCGCGAGCCGGGCGCGGATGCCATTGCCGCCGAGACTGGCGCGATCGTAGGGCAGCGAGGTGTAGAGCATGGACAGCAGCAGTCGATCCGTCGCGTACTGCACGCCGCTGGTCTGGGCCACCGACTTCGAGGCGATGTCGGAGATCAGCTCCAGCACTTCCATCACATCGGCCGGCGGTCCGTCTTCGCTTTGCAGGATCTGTCGCCAGGTCCGCTCATCGAGCTGGTACAGGCGCTCGTACAGCGCCGGATACTCCTGCACGAGTTTCAGATACGTCTGGTGAATGATGCTGACGGCGCCCGGATTGATCAGCGACCACAGATCGACCACACGCGCATGCACCTGCCGCTGCAGCAGCGCGGCTTCGATGGCCTGTGCTGCGCGTACGTGACCGAAGCCGAGACCGGAGGTGAGGATCAGCGCGCGTTCCTGCGGCGGTGGACGCAGACGCGCCACCGGTTCGAAGTGTTTTCCGGCGGGGCTATCCGACTCGAATCGCATGACCAGCTCCCTTGCAAGGACTCGCTGCAACGCGGGGTCAATGCCGCGTGCCATACGCTGGTTCCGCCCCGGATCGGGACAACTATCCCGACAACCGTTGACGAGCCTACGTGTCAGGCGCCACCGGACAATACGAAGTTACACAGGGATTGCGCGCCGATTCACGGCGTGGGCGGCGAACCGCCGGGAAGATAGTGACTGGAAAATTTTCGGCAGGCTCGACCGCGACGAGCCCGGAACCGAACGATCAGTGTTTGCGCAGACGCATCTTGACCCGGCGACTGGTCAGCACGCCGAGGTACTGGGTGATCTTCGCGTCGTTGGCGAGCGTCGTGAGTTCTTCGTCATAGATCATCTTCACGACTTCGACATCCGTATCGGTTTCCTTGGCGATGGCCTCGGCAGTTGCGGCACGAGCGTGAGTCCCGGCGCCTGCCGGACGAATCGTTGCTGCCATCGCTTTATCTCCCTCGTCGACAGAAATTGTCGCGCGCCGTACTTGACATGAGTTCGTGCGTCGGACTGCCAGTCTCGCGTGTGCCCGTTGTTCACAGAACGACCAACGCAACGCGGGTGCAATGATCCGCCGCAGATACGCGAAGTCAAGCCGGTCTTATCCCGAAGTTGTCCACCGATTCTGTGGATATCTGTATCGCACCGAATGGATTCCTTCGCTTACGTCGTCAAGCGGAAGTCAGGTGCGCGGCAAGAAATTTTCCGTGACCCGCCCGTCACGATCTTGCTCCTCGACGAACGCCGCGACGCTTGTCGGCGTTGCGGGCCGGATGCAGCCGCGGATTTTCCGCATGATTCGTGCGTGGCATGCGCGCATCACAGGCGTTCGCGATCGTGAATCCTCAACAGAGACCCGGAACCGCGGTGCGCGCAGCCTCTGAAACCTCTTCGCAAACCTATTGCCAGCCACGGACAAATGTGTTCATCCACTCCACCGCGAATGTTTCCGCGAGATTGCTGCCGGCCGCTGCTAGAATCCGCGCGGCAAGTGGGCCTGTAGCACAACGGTTAGTGCAGGGGACTCATCGAAATAATGGTGCCTTCCCGGCGAAAGCCGTGAAGTGAACGGGGTGAATTCAGGGAACGCTTCGGCACAGCCATGCCAACCCTGAGCCGAGCCGGCGATGCAACGCCGGAAGGTGCAGAGACTACCTGAGAGCTGGATCGCCGATCCGAGTGCTCTTAATGACAGGTTCAAGCGCCCCGCACCCACCCGACTCATGCGAGTCGCGGGTGAAGAGATAGTCCACTCCATCCGGAAACGGATGGGCAGAGTGAATCCCTTGGTTCCAGGTTCGAATCCTGGCGGGCCCACCACTCTCGGCAGGATGAGAACTCTGGTTCACACACACGCGACCTAGCGTTCGCTGACCATTCGCACCGGAGTTCCAGCACGCGATATTCCATGGCTGCGTCCCGCGGCGGCCAGTCCCTCAAGGAACCGATGACAACGCAGAACGTTGTCACAAAGCGTTCACAACGGATGAATTGGACATGTCAACGATCTTTTCGCGCTCGCGTCGCAAGCAATACCTGGTGAAGGGTCACAAGCTGCAGCAGGTCGATGGTCGCGAGCTGCAGTCCGCGCTGAGTGCCAGGACGGAAGACCACGGCGGGAATTCGCAGGGTGCCCGCGGGCGATCCGTTCCCGATGCGGCCCGCTGGACGGGTCGCGATACGTGGCTGGCCGGCGGACGGTGATGATCGAACTGGCCAGCGATCGACGCTAGCGATCGACCGACCCTAGCGATCGACGTCCGGCTCGCGAGGCCTGACTTCACGGACCACGACGCCCTCGATCACGTCGCCCTGCGCGAATCGCGGCGGCGACGCCTGACGCCGCAGCTGGCGCAGCTTCCACCAGAAGTACAAGCCGAAGACGAACAGTGCCGCCACGACGACGGCAAACACCACGATCGACATCGCAATCGCCCCGACCAGCATGACCGCCGCAGCCACGGCCGTCAGCACCTTGACCACAAGGCCCTGCGCGCGCGAGCCGACGCTGGCGTGACGACTGAGCTGTGGACGCTGATCGAACGGCATTGAATGTCTCACGTAGACGGTGGGCACTATGCAGACCCCGCCCGGCAGAGCAAAGTTCCGATTCCTGGCGAAGCCACGCCCAGGAGCCACGACCCGCGGAGCGACCATGAAACAGCGAACCCTCGGCCACAGCAATCTGGAAGTCTCGGCGCTGGGCCTGGGCTGCATGGGCATGAGCTTCGCCTACGGTCCACCGGCCGACAGGCAGCAGAGCATCGCGCTGATTCGCACCGCCGTCGAACGCGGCGTGACGTTCTTCGATACCGCCGAAGTGTACGGCCCTTTCACCAACGAGGAACTGGTCGGCGAAGCACTCGCACCGCTCAGGGATGCGGTGATCATCGCGACCAAGTTCGGCTTCCGGCTCGACAAGGATGGCAGGCAGGTGGGTGTCGACAGTCGACCGGAACACATCCGCGAAGTCACCGATGCATCGCTTCGACGACTCAAGGTCGAGTCGATCGACCTGCTCTACCAGCACCGCGTCGATCCCGCCGTGCCGATCGAAGAAGTGGCCGGGACCGTGAAGGAACTCATTCGCGCCGGCAAGGTGAAACACTTCGGTCTTTCCGAGGCCGGTGCGCAGGTGATCCGTCGCGCGCATGCGGTGCAGCCCGTCACGGCACTGCAGAGCGAATACTCGTTGTGGTGGCGCGAACCCGAGCAGGAAATCCTGCCGACGCTCGAAGAACTCGGCATCGGCTTCGTGCCCTTCAGTCCGCTCGGACGCGGTTTTCTGACCGGCAAGATCGACGAGAACACGTCCTTCGACAAATCCGATTTCCGCAATGGCCTGCCGCGGTTCTCCACCGAAGCCCGCAAGGCCAACCTGGCGCTGGTGTCAGTGCTCGAAAAACTCGCCGCACAGAAGAAGGTGACGCCGGCGCAGCTGTCGCTGGCGTGGCTGCTGGCGCAGAAGCCGTGGATCGTCCCGATTCCCGGTACGACGAAGTTGCATCGGCTCGAGGAGAATCTCGGCGCGGTCGACGTCGAGCTGACGTCGGCAGATCTGAACGAAATCGCGAACGCGACTTCGCAGACACCGGTGCAGGGCGCTCGTTATCCCGAGAAGCTGCAGAAGCTGACGGACCGCTGACAGCGGGACGGCAATCGCGACCTAGCGCGGTCTGCGCCGCGTGCACACGTTTCCTACGTACGAGTCCGTACTGGGCTGGGTGTGGCCAGCGCCCCCATCCTGTCCTTCCCCCGCAAGCGGGGGAAGGGACGCATGATTCCAGCCACAAACCGATTTGTTGAGATCTCTGGTCGCATGCGGCGAGAACACCGGAACCGACAACGATCACGGTCGGTTAACTCTGCGATCCCCGATATATCGGGATCGGCGGAGTTCCCATGCAAGACCTCGATATTTCCCGACGCGACCTGCTCAGGATCGGTGCTGTTTCCATGGCTTCTGCTGCGATTCCAATGGTGGCCCCAATGGTGGCCAAGGGACAGCCGACCGCCGCGGCCACGCCGGTGGTGGCGAAAGTCTCCTTCGAGGTGAATGGCAAACCTCGCGCGCTGCAGCTCGACACGCGCACCACGTTGCTCGACGCGCTGCGTGAACAACTGCAACTTACCGGCACGAAGAAAGGCTGCGATCACGGTCAATGCGGCGCGTGCACAGTGATCGTCGATGGGCGTCGCATCAATTCCTGCCTGACGCTGGCCGTGATGCACGAGGGCGACAGCATCACCACGATCGAAGGACTCGGCACGCCGCAGAAACTGCATCCGATGCAGGCGGCCTTCGTGAAGCACGATGGCTATCAGTGCGGCTACTGCACCCCCGGTCAGATCTGTTCGGCCGTCGCAGTGCTGGGCGAGATCAAGGCGGGCATTCCCAGCCATGTCAGCGCTGACCTGACGGCACAGCCGCAACTGAGCGCGCCGGAGCTGCGCGAACGCATGAGCGGCAACCTCTGCCGCTGCGGCGCCTACTCCAACATCATCGATGCGATGACCGAGGTTGGAGGAGGCGCCGCATGAAACCTTTCTCCTACGAACGTGCGAAGACACCCGCCGATGCGGCCGCAGCTGCGGCACGCCAGCCGGACACGAAATTCATCGCCGGCGGCACGAACCTCCTCGACCTCATGAAGCTGGAGATCGAGGCCCCGGCGCATCTCATCGATGTGAACGATCTGGCACTCGACAGGATCGAGTCCACGCCGGACGGCGGGTTGCGCATCGGCGCGCTGGTACGCAACACCGATCTGGCCGCCGACGCGCGAGTGCGGCGCGACTATGCGCTGCTCTCTCGCGCGCTGCTTGCCGGTGCGTCCGGTCAGCTGCGCAACAAGGCGACGACGGCGGGCAATCTGCTGCAGCGAACGCGTTGCCCCTATTTCTATGACACCGACCAGCCCTGCAACAAACGCCAGCCCGGCAGCGGCTGCAGCGCCATCGACGGCTACAGCCGGCCGCTCGGTGTCGTCGGTGTGAGCGATGCCTGCATCGCGACCCATCCGAGCGACATGGCGGTGGCCATGCGCGCGCTCGATGCCAGCGTCGAAACCGTGCAGCCGGGCGGCACCACTCGCCGCATTCCGATCGCCGAGCTCCATCGCCTGCCGGGCGACACTCCCCACATCGAGACAACCTTGCAGACCGGCGAACTGATCACGGCGGTGACATTACCGAAACCGGTCGGCGGCACACACATCTATCACAAGGTCCGCGACCGGGCGTCGTATGCCTTTGCACTGGTGTCGATCGGTGTGATCGTGCAGAAAGATGGCAGCGGACGCGTCGCGGTCGGCGGCATCGCGCACAAGCCCTGGCGCGTCGAGGCGGCGGAATCCGCCCTGCCGCGCGGTGCGAAGGCAGTTGCTGACGGATTGCTGGCCGATGCGAAGCCTACCGCCGAGAACGCCTTCAAGCTGACCTTGGTCGAGCGGACGCTGGGCGCCGTGCTGGCGCAGGCAGCGGGAGCACGGTCATGAAGTTCGACACGCCCGCGACCCGCAATCCCATCGACCAGCAGAAAATCGTCGGCCGGGCCACCGACCGCATCGATGGACCGCTGAAAACCACCGGCACGGCGCCATACGCCTACGAGCACCACGACATCGCGAAGAATGCCGCCTACGGCTATGTCGTGGGCGCGGCAATCGCGAAAGGCCGCATCGCTTCCATCGACATCGTGGACGCACGATCGGCGTACGGCGTGCTCGCCGTGCTGACCGCGAACACGGTCGGCCCACTTGGCCAGGGCGAGTACAACGTCGCGAAGCTGCTCGGCGGCCCGGAGATTCAGCACTACCACCAGGCGATTGCCCTCGTCATCGCGGAAACCTTCGAGCAGGCGCGCGCCGCAGCGGAATTGATTCGCGTCAAGTACGTTGCGGCTCCGGGTGCGTACGATCTCTCCGCAGCGAAGGAGTCCGCAATCAAGCCCGAGAAGATCACCGGCGGTCCGCCCGACAGCGCCGTCGGCGATTTCCACGGCGCATTCGCGGCGGCGCCGGTGCAGCTCGATGCCACGTACACGACGCCCGATCAGTCGCACGCGATGATGGAGCCGCACGCCACCATCGCTGCGTGGAGCGGCGACAAGCTCACGGTCTGGACCTCGAACCAGATGATCGACTGGAGCGCGAAGGACCTGGCGACGACGCTGCGCATTCCACGTACGAACGTGCGTCTCATCTCCCCGTACATTGGCGGCGGATTCGGCGGCAAATTGTTCGTGCGCGCCGATGCGGTACTGGCTGCGCTCGGCGCGCGCGCCGTGCACCGGCCCGTGAAAGTCGCGCTCGCACGTCCGCAGATGTTCAACAACACGACGCATCGTCCCGCGACCATCCAGCGAATCCGCATCGGCGCCGCCAAGGACGGCAGGATCACCGCCATTGCGCACGAGAGCTGGAGCGGCGATCTCGAAGGCGGCAAGGCGGAAGCAGTCGTGCGTTCGTCGCGCCTGATCTATGCCAGCGCGAACCGGATGACGGCGACGCGCCTCGCCACGCTCGATCTCGCCGAGGCCAATGCCATGCGGGCACCCGGCGATGCGCCCGGCCTGATGGCCATGGAAATCGCGATCGACGAAATGGCGGAGAAGCTGGGACTCGATCCCATCGAGTTCCGCGTGCTCAACGATACGCAGGTCGACCCCGAAAACCCGGAGCGAAAATTTTCGCAACGCCATCTCGTCGAATGCCTGCGCACAGGCGCCGATCGCTTCGGCTGGAACGCACGCAAGGCGAAGCCCGCCAGCGTTCGCGACGGACGCTGGCTGGTCGGTATCGGCATGGCGGCGGCCTATCGCGACGGTCCGGTGACCAACTCCGCCGCCCGCGTCCGTCTCGACAATCGCGGCGTCGTGACCGTCGAGACCGACATGACCGACATCGGCACCGGCAGCTACACCATCATTGCGCAGACGGCGGCGGAGATGATGGGCGTGCCGCTCGACAAGGTCGCGGTATCACTGGGCGACTCCACCTTCCCGGTGTCTGCGGGTTCGGGGGGTCAGTGGGGCGCCGCGAGTTCGACGTCGGGTGTCTATGCCGCCTGCGTCAAATTGCGCGAAGCGGTGGCGCAGAAGGCGGGATTCAAGGTTGCCGACGCCGTGTTCGAAGACGGCAATGTCCGCGCCGGTGATCGCAGCGTGCCGCTCGCCGAAGTGGCGGGAACCAGGGGGCTCGTGGCGGAGGACACGATCGAGTTCGGCGAGTTGTCGAAGAAGAATGTGCTGTACACCTTCGGCTCCCACTTCGTCGAAGTGGGCGTCGACGCCGCGACCGGCGAGGTCCGCATCCGGCGCATGCTGGCCGTCTGTTCGGCCGGCCGGATCCTGAATCCGAAGTCGGCGCGCAGCCAGGTGATCGGTTCGATGACCATGGGCGTGGGCGCGGCGCTGATGGAAGACCTGGTGGTCGACAAGCGCCGCGGCTTCTTCGTCAATCACGACCTCGCCGCCTACGAGGTGCCGGTGCATGCGGATATTCCGCACCAGGAATGCATCTTCCTCGAAGAAACGGATGCGCTCGCCTCGCCGATGAAGGCGAAGGGTGTGGGCGAACTCGGTATCTGCGGTATCGCGGCGGCGATCGCCAATGCCATCTTCAACGCTACTGGCGTGCGGGTACGTGACTATCCGATCACGCTCGACAAGCTGATCGATCGGCTGCCCGTGGTCTGATCGCCTTCGCCTGTGTGCGCCGTGCATGCAGCGACCACCGGAACCGCGCCACAAGCCCAGCCATTCGACTGTCGTGTGCGGTCATGAAACGAAGGAGTTCCCATGGCACGGCGTTACAGCAAGAAGGCATCGAAGAAGGTCAAGACGGTCATGCGCGAGCGCAAGCGCGGCACGCTGCGCAGCAGCTCCGGCCAGAAGGTCACGAGTCGCAAGCAGGCCATCGCGATAGCGTTGTCGGAGGCGCGCCGCAGCGGCGCGAAGGTGCCGAAGAAGCGCAGCAGCAAGAAGAGCGGCAGCAAGAAACGTAGCAGCAAGAAGAAGACCGCCACGAAGCGCAAGACGGCGCGCAAGAAGCGCTAGCCGGCCCGTCATTCCAATGCAGGTGGCCGGTATCGGACGGGCCGCCTGCACTGGAGCAGGAACGGACATGGATATCGCCTCTAATTACATAACCATAAAGTTATTAACTGGTCTCGGCGGCCCCTTATCGTTCGCCTGAAATCTACGCAATTTCCTCCCTATTGACTCCCTGCCATTCCGGTGGTGAGATTAAATACATATCCGTCTGGTTATTCGATTAAATGACAAACGCTCAGGACATCCTCTTCCGGACGCTCGCCGATCCCACCCGGCGCGCCCTCTTCGAGCGGTTGTGCCGCGAGGGCGAGCAGACGGTCGTCGCCCTCACGGCCCGCGCCGGCGTCTCGCAACCGGCGGTGTCGAAACATCTCGGCGTGCTGAAGCAGGCCGGGCTGGTGCGCGACCGTCATGAAGGCCGCCTGACGCATTACAGCGCGCAGCTTGGCGCGCTGGCTCCGCTGGTCGACTGGACGAGCCAGATGGCCAGCTTCTGGCAAACCCGCTTCGACCGCCTTGAAGACCTGCTGCGAAGGATGGATCAATGAACGACACGTCGACCGAAACGCTCTCCGTCGTCGCCGAGCGCGAGATGCCATTTCCGCCGGAAAAACTCTGGCGCGCGCTCACCCAGCCACACCTGATCGAGGAATGGCTGATGAAAAGCGATTTCCAGCCCATCGTCGGCCACCAGTTCAATCTTCGCGGCGAATGGGGCGGCGTGATCGACTGCGAAGTGCTCGCCATCGAACCGAACCGGACGCTGTCCTACACCTGGAACTTCGCCCACGACGATGCGGCGTTCAATCTGCAGAGTGTCGTGACCTTCACTCTCACACCGACGAGCAAGGGTACTCATCTGCGCATGGAACAGTCGGGCTTCCGCCCCGGCCAGAAGCAGGCCTTCGGCGGCGCGCAGGCTGGATGGCGGCAGTTTCTTGCGAAGCTGGAACAGGTCGCAGCGCGGGCTGAGTGAGCACTCCCATGGCGAAGACATCCTCCAGGAAATCGGCGAAGGCCATCGTGAAAGGCAGGCCGAAGTCGCGCGCGGCGAAACCATCGCCCGGCGCAGAACCTGTGCTGCTCTCGGGCGGCAATCCGCAGATCGCGAAGGGTTACGGCGACGCACCCGTGCAGGCCTACCTCGCCGCCATGCCGGGCTGGAAGCGCGAGGTCGGACGGCGCCTCGACGCGATCATCGAACGCACCGTTCCCGGCGTGCACAAGGCCGTGAAATGGAACTCGCCGTTCTATGGCAAGGAAGACAATTGCTGGTTCCTCAGCTTTCATTGCTTCACCCGCTACATCAAGGTGACTTTCTTCCGCGGTCAGTCGTTGCGGCCTGTTCCCGCCGGACCCTCAAAGAGCGCCGACACGCGCTACTACGACATCCACGAGGATCCGCCGCTCGACGAGGCGCAGTTCGCCGAGTGGGTGAAGCAGGCAAGCCGGCTGCCCGGCGAGCGGATGTAGCCGTGCAGAAGAAAAGCAGCTCGAAAACAGCAACGGCCGCCGCCTCGCCCTCCCGTCTGATCGACGCGCGCATCGAGGAACTGCACGACTGGCGCGGCGACACGCTCGCGCGGATCCGCGCGCTCATCCGGCAGGCCGATCCCGACGTCGTCGAAGAATGGAAGTGGCGCGGCGTTCCGGTGTGGTCGCACGACGGGATCATCTGCACCGGCGAGACCTACAAGAATGCCGTGAAGATGACCTTCGCCAAGGGCGCTGCGCTCGAGGATCCCGCTGGACTCTTCAACTCCAGCCTCGAAGGCAATACGCGACGCGCCATCGATTTCCACGAAGGCGACAAGATCGACGCGAATGCATTGAAGACGCTGATTCGCGCCGCGGTGGCGCTGAACGCAGCGATGCGCACCGCACGTCCGGTCCGCGTGCGGAAAACCCCGAAGGGCGACTGAGCACACCCGCAGGCGAATGCCGTTGTCAATGCGATGCGGCCGCTAGTGCTTCACGAGTCGCAATAATCCACTGTCAAGCTGCGAACCCGCTCCAGGGCAGGAATGATGCCGCGCCCTTTGCACCGGAGGTTCGCTGCACGATGCACGCTGATGTTGTTCGCTGGTTCCTGTCGCCGCTGCGTCTGTGGCGCACGATTCTCCTGATGTCCGGTGTCGGCTTGGTGACGGCCCGGCTCAGTGGCGATGCCATCGTCGTCCTCTGCGCGACGGGCCTGTGCGCATTCGCATTCAGCGGATTCGAGCGGCGCGAATGGATCGAGATGCCGGCGCACGTGCTGGCAGGCGACGTCCTGGTACGCATTTCGCTCGTGTTCACTGCTGCCCTCGTTCTTTGAATCAAACAGGCTTTCTGTCTGTAGAGCCGGCTTCAGCAACGGCACTGAACTCGCTTTCTTCCTGTGGGAGCGGGCTTTAGCCCGCTCCTGGGCCGGCTGTGACCGCAGGGAATCCCACGGGAAAGCCGGCCCCACAAGCGGCCAGGATCCTTGAGTCAGAACCATTGAGCTGAAACGCGTTTCCGCCGGGAAGGCCGTAGAATGCGGGCCCCGCGTTTCACCCAGGGACCGATCGATGTCGCTCTTCTCGCGCTTTCGCAAAGCGCCCCCTCCCCCGGCCGCGGCGAAACCACCTGAGAAAGTCGCCGCACCCGCACCAGCAGCGCCGGATCCTGCCGTGCTGGCCGCGCAGGAAGAAGAAAAACTGCGAGCCGCTATTGCCGCCGGGGACCTGCAGGCGATTGCGACGGCCGTCATCGACGGCACCTCGACGCGCATCAGACAGCTGGCCGCGGAAGCCATCGACGATCCCGAACAGATCCGCAAACTGATCCGCCATGCCCGCGGCGGCAACGACAAGAACGTCTACAAGATCCTGACGCGCAAGCGCGATGCCCTGCTGGCCCACGAGCGCGAGATCGAACAGCAACAGGCACAGATCACCGCCCTGTCTGCAGAAATCGAACGGCACAGCCGGCGCGCCTACGACCCGCTCTTCACGCCGACGCTGGAACAACTCGAAATTCGCTGGAAGGCCGTTGCCGCAGGCGCCGAGCCCGCGATCGCCGAGACCACGCAGCAGGCGATCGACCGCGCGCGTGAAGTCATCGCACAGCACCTGCGACAGATTGCCGTGCAGGCATCGCGCGAACTGGCCGCAGCCAATGCGGCCGCCGTAGCGAAGGCAAAGCGCGAGGAGGAAGCACAGGCCGCCGCCGCAGCCGCGGCCGAGCGGACGCAGGCACTGGAAGAAGAACGGCGGGCCCGGACCGAGAAGCGCGAGGCGGAGACGCGCGCACTGAATCAGATCGGCGGATTGCTGCGCAAGGCGCTCGGCGCACTGAACGCAGGCAGCAGCAAGACCGCCGCGGGATTGCGTCGCGCCATCGACGAGAAGATGGTGACCGCGCCGCCGCTGCCGCCCGCTCTCGCTGCTCAGCTGCACCACCTCGACGAGAAGCTCCAGGAGCTGAAGGACTGGAAGAGTTTCTCGGTGGCTCCGAAACGCATCGAACTCATCGAGCAGATGGAATCGCTGATCGGCGCGACGCTGCATCCCACGGCACTCGCCGGCCACATCAAGGATCTGCAGGAACAGTGGCGCACCCTGAGCAAGGGTGCCGGCGAGGCCGCGGACGCGGAGGCCGAATGGCAGCGCTTCCACGAGGCGGCGCAAAAGGCGTTTCAACCCTGCCGCGAATTCTTCGCAGCCCAGGACGCGGCAAAGCGCGAGAACCTGCAGCAGCGCGGCCTGCTGTTCGAGCGCCTGCATGCCTTCGAAGCACGACAGAACTGGGACGAGCCCGACTGGCGCACCGTGATCACCGCCGTGCGCGAAGCGAGACAACTGTGGCGCCAGCACTCCCCGGTCGATGTCACCGAAGGCGAAGAGCTGCAGCGCAAGTTCAATGAACTCACCGCGGCGCTGCAGGGCCGTATCGATGCCGAGCACGCCCGCAACGTCAAGGCGAAGCAAGCGCTCATCGAACGCGCACGCGGACTGCTGGCATCAACGGACAGCCGCACAGCCATCGACGAGGTGAAGCGGCTGCAGGAGCAGTGGAAGTCGGTCGGCCCGGTGCCGCGCGACGAGGATCGCAAGTTGTGGGAGGCGTTTCGCCAGCAATGCGATGCGCTGTTCGAGCGGCGCCAGCAGGAATTCTCCAGCCGCAACGCCGCGCTGGAAACCAACCGCTCCCGCGCCATCGAGCTGTGCGAGGAGTTGGAGAAGATCACCGAGCTGACCGATCAGGCGCTGATCGAGAACGCGAGGAAACTCCCCGAACTGCGGCTCGCCTTCGAATCGATCGAAGAACTGCCGAAACCGGATGCACGACAGTTGCACACGCGATTCGAGCGCGCCGTCGATCGCTGCAGGCAGGCGGTTGCCCGCCAGCAGGCGCAGGAGGCGGAACGCGGCTGGCTGGCGCTGTTCGATGCCGCGAACCAGGTGCGCGCATATCGACTGGCGACGGTTCGCCAGGCCGACGCACCAGAACTCGATGCGTTGAAGCAGGCCGCGGAGACGCATGTCGCCGACCTTGCTCAATCACCCAAGGCCGGCGTCGCGAAGCTGAAGCAGGCGCTTGCGCAGGCTGCCAGCAGCGATCTAGCTGCGAACGAACTGACACTCAGAACACTCTGCATCCGCGCAGAAATCCTCACGGACACAGCCACACCCACCGAAGACCAGGCGCTACGCCGCGAATATCAACTGCGACGCCTGATGGAAAACATGGGCCAGGGCGCCACGGCCGCGCAGGACCAGCTCGACACCCTGGCACTCGAATGGCTCGATGCCGGCCCCACCGACGAAGCGACGTATGCGCAGTTGCTCGAACGGTTCAGCAAGCGCCGCAGGCGGGCGGTGTAGCGCGTGTAAGTGGTCATCCCCGCGCAGGCGGGGATCCATCCGAATCAGAAAGATGGATCCCCGCCTGCGCGGGGATGACGAGAGCTGAATCGGCATTTCCTTGGGTGAACCCGTACCGGGCTGCGAAACCGCTTGCCTTGCCCATAACCCGTATTTCCGCGCTTCGTGCCGGACGGCACAGTGCCTGCCCGTTCGTTGCATACCCCGGAGAGCGCCATGGCCGATCCCCTTCGTTCCGATCGACGGTCGGCACGGCGCCTGCTCGTCGCGGCCTGGGCATTCGCCGCCACCATCGCCGGTTGCGGCTCCGACAAGGGCTCGACGCCGACAGCCACCGCCGACACGGCCCTGCCGGCCGCGGCCATGAGCGCAGCCGCCGCACCGACAACTGCTGCGCCCACCACCGCCGTGACCCAGGCTTCCTGGGCACCGGATGCACTGGAAGAACTGCTGGCGCCCATCGCGCTTTATCCGGACGCGTTGCTGTCGCAGATCCTTGCGGCCTCGGTGAACTCGCAGGAAGTTCTCGATGGCGGCAACTGGCTGCTGGAGAACGAGAACCTCCAGGGCGATGCACTGGACAAGGCGGCAGAAAAGGCGGGCTTTGGCCCGGCGATGCGCGCACTCGTCCAGTTCCCGACCGTCGTCGACATGATGTGTCAGCAGATCGACTGGACGAAGCAGATCGGTTCGGCATTCAGCTCCGATCAGGCCAGCGTGCTGGACGCCGTGCAGCGCCTGCGCGCGCAGGCGAAGGAAGTCGGCAACCTGAAGTCGACGCCGCAACAGACGGTCGAGACCAAGACCGAGAACAACAAGGTCATTGTCGAAGTGAAGCCCGCCGATCCGCAGGTCATCTACGTGCCGCAGTACGACCCGCAGGTCGTCTACACCACGCCGCCGGCGACGACGACTACGACCACGCAGAGCAGCGGCGTCAGCACGGGCGCCGCGGTCGCCGGCGCGCTGCTGGCATTCGGCGTCGGCATCATGGTGGGCAACGCCTTCCATGACGATTACTACTACCCGCACTGGGGCTACGGCTCCGTCTACTTCGGGCCGCGGCCGTTCTATCCGCCCGCCTATGTGTATCGACCAGTGTACGGCCCGGCCTTCCGGCCCGCGTATCGCTACACATCGCCGCCGGGCTATCGCTACAACTACACCCACGTGAACGTGAACAGGAACGTCAACGTGAATGTGAACAACAACTACTTCAACCGCTTCGACAACAACCAGAACCTGCGCGGCGGCAAGTCCAACAGTCCGCTCGCGGGCACGAAGCATGGAGTCGGCGGCACGCAGCGCGCCGGACAGACCGCAGGCAATCGGGGTGAAGCATGGAAGGGTCAGTCGACCTATGCGGGCGCGAAGAATCCTGCGACCCAGGCGCGACTGAACGAGGCCGCCGGCAAGGCGACGACGGCACAGAATCGACAGCCGCAACGACAGGTCGGCGGCTCGGGCGGCACACGCAATCCGTCGCTCGGCTCGCAGCATGTCGATCGCGGTTACGGCGGCTCGACGCGCTCGCCCTCGAAGGACATCGCGACCCAGGCGCGGCCCGTCCAGAAGGCGACGCCGCGACCGGCAACGAACCCGGTCAGCCGGCCTGCCTCGAAACCGGACAAGGCATTCTCCGGCGCGCGAACGCCCAACAGCGGTTCATTCGACCGCGCCGCGAGCGCGCGCGGTCACGCCAGCGCGGGATCGCGTCCGCACCCGGCCCACGCGGCCCGCCGCCGCTAGGAGAAGAACAATGAACCATTCCCTTATCGCGTTCGCCGCGGCGCTCTCGCTGATCGCAGTCTCCGGCTGCAATCGCCAGGAGGGTGCAATACCTGCCACCGTCACACCGCCCGCACCCGCCCCAGCCAGGTCATTCGACACGCCCGAGGCCGCAGTGGACGCCCTGGTCGCCGCCGTCGAGAAGAACGACGTCGCGGCGCTGAAGGAAATCCTCGGCCCGGGCACCGACGAACTGCTGTCATCCGGCGATGAAGTCGAAGATCGCGCCGAACGCGAAGCCTTCGTCGCACGCTATCGCGAACAGCACCAACTCGGCGGTACGCCGGATCGACTCGTGCTGCAGGTGGGCGATGACCACTGGCCATTGCCGATTCCGGTCGTGCGCGGCAACGACGGCTGGCACTTCGACGGCGAGGCCGGCGCCGACGAAATCGTGACCCGCCGCATCGGCGCCAACGAGCTGCGCACCATCGACGTGATGCGCGGCTATGTCGAGGCACAGGAAGACTACGCGGCCGTCGCGCACGACGACGGCAACGCCGGCACCTACGCACAGAAGCTGCGCAGCGATACGGGCAAGCGCAACGGGCTGTACTGGGAAGCGGCCGCCGGCGAACCCGAAAGCCCGGCCGGACCGCTGCTCGCCGAGGCGGGCAGCGAGAATTACGGCGCGACGAAGGGTGAGCCGTATCACGGCTACCTGTATCGCATCCTGCTGTCGCAGGGCGCCGCGGCCAGCGGCGGCGCGAAAGACTATGTCGTCGACGGCAAACTCACCGGCGGCTATGCGCTCATCGCCTGGCCCGCTGACTACGGCGCGAGCGGCATCATGACGTTCCTGGTGAGTCAGGACGGCGTCGTCTGGCAGCGCGATCTCGGCGAAGACACGACGAAGTCGGCTGCGGACATCACGCAGTTCAATCCGGATGACACCTGGACGCCGCTGGCTGCCGGAGGTCGACGAGGAGGAAGCCGTGGCGGCGAGCTGATGTTCGTTCGCTTGCGTAAGTGCAGTCGACCCTCACCCTGCCCTCTCCCTCAAGGGAGAGGGAAAGAAGTTCTCCTCAGGTCGCGTGCGGCGCGGGTGAGGATCCGCGCAACGACTTGTAAAACACAACCGTGGCGCACAACGCACCATCCGGCAGCAACGCATAGTCGGGAATGACGCCGCAGCGCTGCCATCCCTGCCGCGCATAGAGTCGCTCGGCATCCGCGCTTGCGGTATCGAGCACCAGCAGCGTCTTGCCGGCCTCCATGGCACACCGCTCCGCGGCCTCGAGCAATGCAGCGCCGACTCCTGTTTTGCGCGCACTTCGATGCACCAGCATCTTGGCAACATCGCCGCGATGCGGCTGGTTCTCCTGCGTCGCCCAGACCACTTGCGCCGTGCCGACGATCGCACCTTGCGCATCACAGGCGGCAAACACGGCGCGTTCGCCGCGCGCGACGCTCGCCGCCGTGGCGCGCCAGAACGCATCCGCCTTTGCCCGGGTCATGGGCCACATGAAATTGACCGAGGCGCCGCCCTCGACGCAGTCGATGAGCACATCGCCCAGTCCGCGGATTTCCGCCTCACCCAGCACATCGAGTCGTCGGATCGTGGTCATCGCTGCTATTCCTCCCGCTGGACGAGATTTCCACTACGTCGGATGGAACGTCAACTGCAGTTTCTGCCGGCGCACGACATACTCGCCGCCCATGCAATCCCGACGTGCGCTCGCGCTGTTCCTGCTCATCCTGCTCATGATCATGTGGGGCAGCACCTTCGTGATCACCAAGATCGCGGCCGA
>CAYWHG010000017.1:8186-13156 GCA_964457865.1 uncultured Steroidobacter sp. | reverse complement strand
CGCCGGCTGGCCGGGATCGTGCTGTCGATCGTCGGAGTCACGCTGCTGATCGCTGCCGGCGAACCTGATACGGGTTCGCCCGCGCCATTGTCGGGTGCGCTCTGGATGATCGGCGCGGTCGTGGCCTGGACGGCCTACACGGTCTTCGCCAAACGTCTCGCCCATGCCGACAGCATCGTCGTCATCGCCGTCGTGTCTACGCTGGGCACCGCGATGCTGCTGCCCTTCGCCGTGGGCGAATTCCTCCAGGTCGGAACCACGACGCCTTCAGCCGCCGCGTGGACCAGCCTGCTGTTCATGGGAATCGTCGCATCCGCCCTCGCCTATCTCATCTATGGCTTCGCACTGCGCGAACTCGATGCCAGCGTCGTCGGCATCTACACCAACCTGGATCCGATCGTCGGCGTCGTCATCGCCGTACTGCTGTTCGGCGAAATCCTGCAGACGGGACAGATCATCGGCGGACTGATTGCGTTCGCCGGCATGTGGCTCGCGTCGATGGAGGAACCGTCGCAATAGAAATGTCGGATGCGTAGCGGACCTGCCGTCCTGGGATCTGTCACCACTGCTGCTTTCTCCGTCACCCCCGCGCAGGCGGGGGCCCATCCGGATCCGGACGGATTTTCCGACGGGATTCCCGCCTGCGCGGGAATGACGAACCAAGCCGCGTCAGTGCCTCTCGCTGCGCGACCCTTCGACACCCGAATCGTCATCGGGCAGATCTTCATCCTCGCCGGTTTCACCCTGACCGCGGCGAACCTGACCGTCGCGAACATCGGCACGCTCCGACGCGCGCGGCGTGCGGTCCTTCTCGGGAACCGGCTCGCCGATCTCGACCTTGTCGGCATTGCGCTCCGCGCCCTTGCTTGCATCGTCGCGCCGATCCGGATCCGGTTGCGTTCCCTGGCCCTGCCGCTGCGTCTCATCCTGATTCGGCACGAACTTTCCGGGCTCGCGTTTCGAAGGACGATAAGTGGGCGGTTGGGGATTCTGCGAATTGGCCATGACACATCTCCTGTTGCTCGCATTCGACCTGCGTCACATCCGCAACGCGCGGACCCGGCCGAAGTGCCCTGCGGCAGTGTGCGACGATTCGGACCCTGCGTCGGCGGTCGAGACATGGTCGATGGTCCGAGGTCGCTCGCAGGCATATGATTCGGCGCCAATAACGGCGGTGCACCGCCGCCCACAAGAGCCTCAGCCGTCAGCCGCCTATGAGTCAGTTCCGCCCCGCACTGGAAGCGTATGTCGAAGGACAGACCGACCTGCCGGGCCTGCAGTCCGATCTCAAGGCCGATCTGACGCGCGAACCTTCGCTCGCGCCCGTGCTCGGCGCGCTGATCGAAACCAGTTATCGCGACGGCAGGATCAACGGACCGGCGTATCTCGACCTGATGGAGATCGTGCGCGCCACGACGCCGCCGGCAACACCGGTCGGCGCGCCCGCCGATGATGCCGAGACCCGTTATCGCCCCGCCGATCAGGTGATCCCGCCGGCCGACGACGAAGAAGCCACGCGCTATCGACCCGCCGCGCAGCCGCTCGGCGAAGACGAGGCCACCCGGCTCTCGCCGCAGGTGATCGCCGACGATGCAGCGACGAAACTGGCGCCCGCGCAGTCTCAGCCGCGCACCAATACATCCACGGGCTCGGGCAACTCCAGCGGCTGGAACGCCCTGCAGGCTGCCGGTTCGCAATTGCGTCCCCTGCGTCCCGGCGACACGGTCAAGGAACGCTTCGTTCTCGAAGACGTGATCGGCAAAGGCGGCATGGGCATCGTCTTCCGCGTGCGCGACCTGCGCAAGGAAGAAGCGCAGGACCGCCATCCCTACGCCGCACTCAAGGTGCTGGGCGAAGACTTCAAGCGTCATCCCGAATCGCTCAAGGCCCTGCAACGCGAAGCGCGCAAGGCGCAGAACCTCGCGCATCCGAACATCGTCACGGTGTACGACTTCGATCGCGACGGCGCGAACGTCTACATCGTCATGGAACTGCTCGAAGGCCAGCCGCTCGATCACTACATCAAGGGACTCGAAGGCACGGGCCTCACGATCGCGAAAGCCCTGCCCATCATTCGCGGTCTCTGCGGCGCGCTCGGCTACGCGCACGAACACCAGGTGGTGCACTCGGACTTCAAACCCGCGAATGCCTTCATCACCAGGACCGGCGCCATCAAGGTCTTCGACTTCGGTATCGCACGCGCCGCCAAGCGGCCCGATGCCGAAGACGACACCAGCGGCAAGACGCTGTTCGACGCCGGCACGCTTGGCGCCCTCACGCCCGCCTACGCGAGCTGCGAAATGCTGGAAGGCGGCGAACCGGATCCGCGCGACGACATCTACGCGCTCGGCTGCGTCGTCTATGAACTGCTCACCTGCCAGCATCCGTTCGAACGCAAGACAGCTGTGCAGGCGCGCGATGCGAAGCTCAAGCCGAAGCCGATCCGCGGACTGACCAGCCGCCAGTGGCGCGCGCTGCGCCGTGCGCTGGCCTTCGATCGCGATGCACGCTCACCGAGCATCGCAAAGTTCCTGGAAGAGATTTCGCCCGAGCAGCGCTCGCCGGCGCTGTGGGGCGGCATCGCCGCGGCGATCCTGGTGCTCGGCGCCACCGCCGCACTGCTGGTGCCCGACTATCTGCAGCGTCGTCGCAGCGAAGCGATCAGCGCGCTCGCACTCAGCGGCAACGCTCAATCCATCGAGCAGGCGCTGCCGCAGATCGAATCGCTGGCGCCGGATGCACGCGCTCGTCTGCTGCTGAATGAAGATCTGCGCGCCGCCCTCATCGGTCATTTCAGTGCACAGATCGAGTCGTTGACCGACGCGAGCGAGCAGCGATACGACTATCCGCGGGCCGAAAGCTCGATGGCGGAACTGCGCAAGCTGTTCCCCGATTCGCAGGCCGTGTCCCAGATCGGCGACCAGCTCACCTCGCGCAAGAACGACGAGATCAAGCGCCAGAGCGATCGGCTCGACGAATTCCTGCGCCAGGGCTGGCTGGTCGACGCCCAGAACCCCGAGAGTGCGGCCGGCGTGCTGCGGATCATTGCGCAGATCGACCCGAAGCATCCGCTGCTCATCGATCCGCGCCTGCCTTCGGCCTACGCAGAACAGGCACAGCTCGCATTGCGCAAGCCGGACATCGCGCTCGCCCAGTCGCTGACGCAGGCCGGCCTGATCGTCGCGCCGCAGGACCGCACGTTGAAGGATCTCGACGACACCGTCGCGCGCGAACTGGAAACGCAGCGGCGCAATGCGCGCATGGCGCAACTGCGCAGCCAACTTGCCGGCGAACTGGCGGGCGCGGCCTCGCTGAGCGCATTCGATCCCCTGCACGACGATCTGCTGCTGTTGCAGTCGACCGCGCCGAACGACACCGCACTCGGCAGCGCACGCCGACAGATCCAGTCGCTGCTCGATCGCGAAATGCAGGCGCTGGTCGCGCGACAGTCGTACGACGAGGCGCAGGCGCTGCTCGCCCGCTATGCCGACGTCGCGCAGCCCCAGTACGTGGAAAGGAAACGCGCCGAACTGCAAGCCGCGCGCCGCGCTGCAGGCATCGCGGAAGACGCGCAGGCGCCGGCCACGATCCGCACGGCACTGAACGAGCTGCTGCAGAAGGCCGCGGGCGACGACGCCTGGGACATCCAGGTGCATTCGCAACTGGCACGTCTCGCCGCCTACCTGCCGCCCACCGATACCGATCTCGCGACGCTGCAATCGCAGGCCGCGCAGATTCATGTCGGTGCCGCCGCCGCGCTGCGTTCGCAGGGACGCCTGAGCGAGGCCGACCTGTCGCTGCAGCGGGCCGTCGCCTTTGCACCGGCGCTGCCCGCCATCGCCCAGGAACGGCAGCTACTGACCCGCATGCGCGCGGAACAGGATGCGCGCGATCGCGAACAGAAGCGCCTCGCGGAACTCGCGGCGCTGAAACAGAAACTGCAGGACCAGGCCACCGCGAACGAAGTGAACGAAGCGATGGCGACGCTGCGCGATCTGCGCACGAAGCTGCCGACCGACGATCCGTTCCTGACGAGCGCACCGAAGTCGATCGCCGCCGCGTACGTACGTCTCGCCGCCATCGCTGCACGCAACTCGCGATTCGACACGGCCGTGTCGCTGATCGACCGATCGCTTGAACTCGATCGCTCGGATGCGCAGGTCACGACGCTGCGCGAGCAGTACGCGCAGCAACTCGCCGCGGCATCGCGCGCGGCGCCCGCGCCAGCAAAGGAAGAGCCGCCGAAGCAGGCCACTGCGCCACCAGCAACGACGACACCGACTCAGACCACGGCTGCGGTCGCAACGCCGCCAGCGGCAGCGCAATCCGCACCGAGTACCGGCAGCGGCTGCACTGTATCGCTCGCCGGTTACGGCACGCGCAGCCGCGGTGTCTGTTTCGATGCCTTCAGCGGCGGTCGCGGTCCGGACCTCGTCGTCGTACCCGCAGGCAGCGGCGCGGCGCAGCCCTTCGCCATCAGCCGCTTCGAAATCTCGGCCGGCGAGTTCGCGACGTTCTGCAAGGAGTCGGGCAAGTGCACCGCCACCGGCGGTCAGGCCGATCTGCCTGCCACCTCCATTCCCGTGACCGACGCGCAGCAGTACGTCGCGTGGCTGAGCAATGCCAGCGGCAACACCTATCGACTGCCGACCGACGCCGAGTGGACCTACGTCGCCGGTGCACCGGGCGGCAGCGCCGAACGCGACTTCAACTGCGTCGTCGAACTCAACGGCCAGAAGATCCGCGGCTTCGGCCTCGGCAACGTACGCTCCGGCCGTCCCAACGGCTGGGGCCTCTACAACCTCGCCGGCAACGCCCAGGAATGGGTGAAGACCGGCGACGGCTGGGCCGCCCGCGGCGGCGCCTTCAGCGATCCGATCTCCCAGTGCGGGCCGGCACTCAGCCGTGCGTCCTCGGGCGCGGCCGATGCGGCGACCGGCTTCCGGGTGGTGCGGGAGATCGGATAAGAA
>CAYWHG010000017.1:0-8086 GCA_964457865.1 uncultured Steroidobacter sp. | reverse complement strand
TGAAACTCCGGTTCCGTGAGCCCCGTCGCCGCCTGCTGCCTCGTGCAGTGCAAAGCTGTAGCCCGCGTGATTGAAATCCCCTAAGGCGGGGACTAGCCTCGCGCGGGCAAAACAATCACGCATCCAGTATCAGCGGGCGGCTCCGATCCGGGGCCCAGGGAGAAAAATCAGTGAGCGCCGTTTCTGGTCGCACGGCTGGGAAAGCCTTGTGCTGCCTTTTCTTGTTGAGCCCCTGTTTCGCGCCCGTTGCCGGGGCGCAGCAGGCCATTCCCCCGGCCGCCACGCCCGGCGGCGCACAGCCGCGGCCGGCACAGGAATTTCTCGATCCGTCGCAGCTCGCGCCGTTCGATGTGCCGCGCGTTCCCGAGCGGCCCCTCGGCATCGATGAAGGCCCGCGCGTGCACGTCACGCGTTTCGAACTCATGGGTGCGGCGACCCAGCCCGATGTACCCAAGGCCGCTGTCGACGGCGTACTCGCCGATGCGATTGCCAATCAGCCCGCTGAAGGATTCACGGTCAACCAGTTGCAGGAAGTCGCGAACCGCGTCGCCGAGCAATACCGATCGCGTGGACTGCTGCTGGCACAGGCCGTGATCCCGGCGCAGGAAGTGCAACGCGGTGTCGTGAACATCCTGGTGCTCGAAGGCTCGCTCAATGAGCTGCACTTCGAAGGCCAGCAGATGTACTCGGAGCGCACGCTGACGCGGCCGTTCAAGAACCTGCTGTCGCGGCCCGTGCACAAGGACGACATGGAAAGCGCTCTGCTCCATCTCACCGAGTATCCCGGCCTCTCCGCGTTCGCCATGTTCCAGGCGGGCGATCGCGTCGGCACCACCGATCTGCTGATCAAGACCCAGCGCGAAGAACGCTTCGCGCTCGACACCACGATCGACAACCAGGGCTCGCAGTACAGCGGCGAATATCGCGCGAACGTCGGGCTCACCATCAACAATCCATTCGGTCAGGCCGACAAGCTCAACGTCTACGGCCTGTACGCCTTCGACCCGGACGACAGCGACTCGAAAGGCGTGTACGGCGGCCTGGACTATCGCCTGCCGCTGTTCGGACCGCGCCACCAGCTCGGCGCCGGCTATTCGCACAACTCGTTCGAGGTCGGCAAGCTGCTGCGTCAGCTCGGCATCCAGGGCACGACCGATATCGCGCAGATGTCATACACGCAATCGCTCGCCAAGACGCGACTGACGAATGCCTCGGCGCAGTTCACGTTTGCACACAAGGATGCCGAGTTCGAACAGCAGGGCGCCGTCACCGCCAACGACGTGCTCTCGGTCGCCAGCCTCGGCTTCCAGTGGAGCAACATCGGCCTGCGCACGCGCGGCATCACACAGCTCTCTCTCAACTACAGTCACGGCTTCAGCGACCTGCTGGGCTCGCTCGCCGACTACGACGCGCAGCAGGGCATCAAGGCCAGCCGTCTCGATGCCAGCGGCGCCTTCGACAAGGTGACGGGCCAGGTACAGCGCTACCAGCGCATCAGTCAGAACAATGCTCTGCTCGTGCGCGCGTCGGGCCAGTACTCCGACGACATCCTGGTCTCGCTCGAACAATTCTCCATCGGCGGACCAGACACGGTGCGCGCCTATCCGACCGCCGAGTTCCTGGCCGATACCGGCGGCTTCGCTTCCATCGAATGGATCGTCAACGCACCTGGCTTCGCCGCACGGCCCGCGTTCGGCGGCCGAACCTGGGGCCAGATCCTGCAGGTCTCGCTGTTCGCCGACTACGCCACCGGCAGGCTGAACCTCGCGCTGCCGGGCGAAGAAGACGAAATCGATCTCTACGGCTGGGGCGGCTCGATCCAGTTCAATCTGCCGAACCGCTACTTCGCCCGCATCGACGTCGCCACGCCACTCAGCGAGCAGGAAGCGTCGAACGGTCGCGATCCACAGTATTTCTTTCGCTTCGGCTTCACGCTGTAAGCGCGCAGGGACAAGAACATGAACACGAAGCGCTCACGCTATCTCTCGGCTACGGTTTCGGCGGTGCTGTCGCTGGCGGCGGCGGCGACGCAGGCCGGACCGCAGAACGGCACGGTGACGCAAGGCGCAGCAACGATCAGCACGCCCGCAACCAACATCACGCAGATCGATCAGACGACCAACAGCGTCAGCATCGACTGGCAATCGTTCGACGTTGCCGCCAACGAAAGCGTCAACTTCAATCAGCCCTCGGCCAGCTCGGTGGCGATGAACCGCATCCTGACGCAGGACCCGAGCCAGATCCTCGGCAGCATCAACGCCAACGGCCGCGTCTTCCTGCTGAATCCGAACGGCATCATCTTCGGTGCCTCGGCGCGCGTGAACGTAGGTTCGCTCGTCGCGAGTTCGCTGGATCTCACCGACGTCGACGCTACGGCCGGCCGCTACTCGTTCGGCACGTCGGCCACGCAGAGCGGCGCCATCATCAACAACGGCACGCTGACGGCAGCAAACGGCGGCACGATCACACTGCTCGGCGCCTCGGTACTCAACACCGGCCTGATCGTCGCCGACTACGGCACCGTCAATCTCGGCGCCGGACGCGCCGCGACGCTGTCGTTCGACGGCGATGGCCTGATGCGATTCCAGATCGACGCCGGCCTGCTGACGGATTCGAGCGGCGCGCAGGCGGCGGTCGACAACAGCGGCCAGATCACGGCGGATGGTGGACAGGTTCTTCTGACAGCGCAGCAGGCTGGCGATGTCGTGGCACGTGCCGTCAACAATGATGGCGTGATCCGCGCATCGCGCGTCGAGAATACCGGCGGCGTGATTCGTCTGGTCGGCAGCGGCGGTACGGTCGTGAACAGCGGGACGCTCGATGCGACCGGCAGCAACGGGACCGGCGGTGAAATTGCAGTTCTCGGTGAGAACGTTACGTTGACGGGCACGGCTGTTGTCGATGTCAGCGGCACGCACGGCGGCGGCACGGCATTCGTTGGCGGTGGTTTTGCCGGTGCAGATCCTGCGTTGCTCAATGCACAGAACACGACCGTCGATGCAGGCGCCGTCATTCGCGCGGATTCCACGCAGAGCGGTGATGCGGGGCGCGTAGCCGTCTGGTCCGAAGGAAGAACAACATTCAATGGCGACATCCTGGCGCGCGCCGGCGGCGCGAGCGGCAATGGCGGCTTCGCCGAGGTATCAGGCCGGCAGAATTTGCGGATCGGCGGTCACGCAACGCTGACGAGCGAAAACGGCACGGCGGGTTCAATGCTGCTCGACCCGGGCATGATCAACATCGTGGATGGCAACGATGCAGCGTCCGCCGCGGACAACGAAATCGGCGACGAATGGATCATCGCGCAGCTGGGTACGCCGGGTACGCTGACGATTTCCACTGCCGTTTACGGCGATGGCTCGCCGTCGACCCTGACGGTCGACAGCGGTGCCGAGATCACCTGGAGTACAGCCAGTACACTTGAACTGATCGCTGGCTCAGCGATCTCGTTCGAGGCTGGCAGTATCGTGCGCAGCACTGACAGCGACGGATCCCTTGTGGTCAGCTCCGGCGCTGGCGTCGATTTCGCCGGCACGCTCGATCTGGCGGGCAATCTCTCCGTCACCGCCGGCGCGGACATCACTCAGGCTGCTGCCATCGAAGTCGGCGGCACGACATCGCTGACCACCGCCGCAGGCAGTTCGATCCTCTTGGGCAATCCCGGCAATTCCTTCGGCGGCGCGGTCACATTGGCCGCCGTCAGCGGCAACCTGGACGATGTCACGCTTTACGACACGACCGCTCTGACGCTCGATCCATTGACCATCGACGGCAACCTGACGCTCATGGCGGCAGGGATCACGACTGCGGCACTGGAAGTAGGCGGCGACCTCAGTTTCACCAGCACCGGCGCACTGACGCAATCGGGCGCTGTCTCGGCAGGTTCACTGACATTCGTCTCCGACGGCGCCGTCACGCTCGGCGCCGATGCAACAACGACCGGCGCGTTGACTGTGACCGCTGGCGCCGGCATCAACCAGATTGCAGGCGCGATCGCTGTCGCCGGCGATGCCACCTTCACCGCCGCCGGCGGCAGTTCCATCAACGTTGCCCAGGCGACCAACCTCTTCGATGGCGCTATCGATTTCAATGCTGCCAGCGGCACGCTGCAAAGCGTTTCCGTCTCGGATACGACAACCCTCCAGCTGCAAGCCCTCGATACCACCGGCAATCTCACCGTCAACGCGGCGAGCATCGACGTATCCGGCGCGGTGAACGTGGGCGGCAACGCTTCGCTGACGACCACGGCAGGCGGCATCTCGCAGACGGGCGCGCTCACGGTGGATGGCACCACGATGTTGAGCGCCACCGGTCAGGCGATCACGCTGACGAACGCGGGCAACGATTTCGCCGGCAGCGTCGGCATCACCGCTGCCAGTGCGCAGCTTTCGGACAGCAACGCCATCATCCTTGGCGCCAGCAGCCTGACGGGCGCGCTCGGGATCAGCTCGGCAGGCAGCCTCGCCCAGTCGGGCGCGTTGAATGTGGATGGCGACGTCACGCTCAATACCGGTACCGGCACCATCACCCTCGACAACGCCGCCAATGATTTCGGCGGCACTGTCCGCGTGACTGCGGCAGGCGATACGAACCTGAGGAACGCTGCGCCGACGGTTCTGGGCGCGAGCACGATCACCGGCGGACTGAACGTCACCTCGGCCGGCGCCATCACGCAGACCGGCACGCTCAGTGTCAGCGGTGCTGCGAACTTCACGACGCGAAACGACGCCGGCGCCGCAATCACGCTCGGTGCGGCGAACAGCTTCGGTTCCGTCGGTGCGTCCGTACTCAACGCCGCCGGCACTGCAGATGCAGTCGCGGCAATCGCCCTCAACGAAACCGGCGACACCGTACTGAGCGGCACCCTGCGTGCCGGCACGGGTGCCGCCGTGGCGGTCACTTCTTCGGGCAGCATTACGCAGACCGGTGCATTGACGACCGCGGCGAATGCCACGTTCACGGCCGGTGACGGCGAGTCCATCACGCTCGGCGAGGCCAACACCTTCGGCGGCAGCGTCAGCTTCGTCGGCAACGGCGGCAACCTGGACGATGTAACCGTGCGCGACACCACGGCGCTCGATCTGTCCGCATTGACGATCAGCGGCGACCTGGTCGCGACCGGCGCGTCGCTTTCGCAAAGCGGCGGACTGAGCGTCGGCGGCACGGCTACGTTCACTGCGGACCAAGGCTCGACCCTCCTGTTCAACCGTCCTGACAATGCATTGCAGGGCGCGGTGAGCTTCGCGTCGAACGGACCAGGCGCACTGCAGGCAGTCACGCTGCAGAATTCCATCGCGACCAACCTCGGCGCCAGCACGGTCGGCGGAGATTTCAGCGCGACGGCAACCACCGGAAACATCACTCAGTCTGGCGAGCTGTCGGTCGGCGGCAATCTCGCACTGACCGCGACTGCCGGCAGCATTTCGCAGACGGCCGCGATGAACATCACCGGCAACTCGACCTTCACCGCGGCCACGGGCCAGTCGATCACGCTCGGTCAGGCGAACACTTTCACCGGCAGCGTCGGCTTCGCCGGCAACGGCGGCAATCTCGCCAACGTCACGATCCGCGATTCGGATGCATTGACGCTGCAGTCGCTGAGTGTCAGCAACGATCTCACCGCCACGGCGGCGAGCATCGAGGCGCAGGCACTGATCATCGGCGGCGATCTGAACCTCACAGCGACCGCCGGCGACATCACCCAGACAGCGGCGATGAACGTCACGGGCAACTCGACGTTCACGGCCGATGCAGGCCAATCCATCCTGCTCGGGCAGGCCAACACGTTTACCGGAACGGTTACCTTCGTCGGCAACGGCGGCAATCTGAACGACGTTGCGTTGACGGATTCCGACGCGATCAACCTGCAGGCGCTGGCGCTCGATGGCGATCTGAACGTCACGACGACCAGCGGTGCGATCACGCAGTCGGGTGCGATCGAGATCGGCGGTACATCGACCTTCACGGCGGCGACCGGCCAGTCCATCTCGCTCGTCGACCCTGACAACGACTTCACCGGCATCGTCACCTTCCTCGGCAGCGGTGGCAATCTCGCAGACGTCTCGGTGCGCGATACCAGCGCACTGACGCTCGGCGGACTGACCCTCAGCGGCAACCTGAGCGTGAACGCGGATTCGATCGCGCAGTCGGGCACGCTGGTCATCGGCGGCGGCTCGACGTTCACCGCGTCGGGCGGTCAATCGATCGATCTCGACAATCCCGGCAATACGTTCACCGGCATGGTCGGCTTCGCAGCCCGCAGCGGCACGCTGCAGGACGTCTCGATCACCGACACCACCGCCCTCGACCTGCAGGCACTCGCGATCGGCGGCGATCTCACCGCATCCGCGTCCAGCCTCACGCAGTCCGGCGCACTGTCGGTCGGCGGCACGGCGACGCTGACCTCGGGCACCGATATCGCATTGAACACGACGAGCGCCAATGCGCTGATCCTCAATGCCGGCGGCGCGATCACCCAGGTGGGTGATCTGAGTATCGCGAACACCACGACCATCAATGCCGGCGGCCAGAATGTCACGCTGGACAGGAGCAACAACGCCTTTGGCGGCAGCATCGCCGTCACCGCCTCGACCGCGTCGCTGACCAACTCCGTCGCCACGACGCTTGCTGCGAGCACGCTCGGCAGCAGTCTCATCGTCGACTCCGCGGGCGCAATCAATCAGACCGGCGCAATCAACGTGGTCGGCGGCAATACGAGCCTGACTTCGGATGCCGGCGTAACGCTGGCAGCAATCAACACCGGCACGCTGACGGTCGGCGCTGGCGGCGCCGTCACCCAGTCGGGCGGTGCACTGAACGTCACCGGCAATTCCACTATCACCGCATCTGGACAGAACGTGACCCTGAATGCTGCGAACACATTCGGCGGCAGCGTTGCGGTCACCGCGGCCAACGCAGAGCTCACCAACAACGCGGTCACCACGCTCGGCGCGAGCACGATTGCCAACGATCTGACCGTCGTTTCGACGGGCGCCCTCAACCAGTCGGCACCGGTGAGCGTCGGCAGCGATGCCATGCTCACGGGCGCCGGCGTCATGCTGGGCGCTCTCAGCGCCGGCACACTGACGGTGAACTCGAGCGCCGCAGTCGGCCAGACCGGCGCCATCAGCGTCGCAGGCAATTCGACGTTCAATGCCGCCGGTCAGGACGTGGCGCTCACCGCCGCCGGCAACTCGCTGGGCGGCGGCGTTGCGCTGACCGCCGCGACAGCGTCGCTGAGCAACTCGACCGCAACGACCCTGCAGGCCAGCACGCTTACTGGCAACCTGACCGTGAACTCGACCGGGGCGCTCACGCAGTCCGGCGCACTGAATGTCGGCGGCACCACTACGCTCGCCGCGGCTGGCCAGAACATCACGCTCGGCGACACCGCGAACACGTTCGGCGGCGGCGTTGCCGTCACCGGCGCGAACGTCACCCTCGTCGATGCCGATTCGATCGATCTGCGCGCAAGCACGGTGAGCGGCGATCTCGCCGTCACCGCCGTCGCCGGCACCATCACGCAGTCCGGCGCGCTGAACGTCACAGGCAACTCGACCTTCACGGCGGCGGATGGGCAGTCGATCCTGCTGACCGACGCAACCAACATCTTCGGCGGCGTGCGCCTCGCAAGCAGTGGGCAGCTCGACAATGTCTCGCTGGCCGCAGCGTCCAGCCTGGATCTGCAGGGACTCGATATCGCAGGCGATCTCGCGGTCACGACGGGCGGCTCGTTGACGCAATCGGCAACGCTCATCGTTGCAGGCGATGCCGATTTCCGCACATTGAATGGCGGCAGCCACATCGCGCTGAATGGTGCGAACCAGTTCGGCTCCGTCAGCGCGACCGGCGCGGGTGGCGTCTCCATCACGCAGGGCATGGGCGACCTGAACCTGCGCCAGGTGACGGCCGCGGGTGCAGCACGACTCGAAGCGACCAGCGGTTCGATCATCGATGACGCAGCCGATCCGTCCGCTGCAACGGTCAGCGCGGCCAGCGTGGAACTGGTGGCGCTGAACAACATCGGCACGGTCACCGACCTGCTGACCCGCCAGGGCACGGCCATCGCCGTGAACACGAACGGCGG
>CAYWHG010000016.1:37408-49451 GCA_964457865.1 uncultured Steroidobacter sp. | reverse complement strand
GGAATCACCGTCAGCGCCTCGACTTCCAGCCGCGGCTGACCGAGCGAATTCTGGTTCGGCGTGCACGCCATGCCATCCTTGACGACGCGGATCGACAGCTTCGGCAACACATTGCGCTTGAGTTGATCGATCAGGTCGCAGTCACCGGATTCCAGACGAAGATTGCCGCGCGACAGCGATACCGGCTTCCAGTACGCAGGAAACTGCTCCGTCGCTTCGACCGCCCGTTCGCCGCGGACCCGCGCCGTGAGTTCGCGGGTGCTGCGCGTCTTCTCCAGTTCGGCCAGCGCCTCGGGAGTCGCTTCGACCGGCGTCGTGACATTGATTTTGAGATGCGGGAGGCGCGCGATCTCGTTACCGAAGCAGCTCGTCGCCCGCACCTTGATGTTCTCGTTCGCGCCCAGCTCGATGAGCAACGTGCGCACCCGGTCTTCCAGACTGCGACAGGCATAGAACGTCGTGAAGCTCTGGAAAAAGAAACTGATGTCCTGGGTCTTCCAGATGGCCTGCACCTGCTCCGCGGGAGCATCCGCCGGCGTCTCGGCGGCGAAGGCATGGGTACACAGCGCGAGCCCCAGCACGAACGCCGGCAGCGGCGAGATCCGGTACAGTTTTCCCGACTTCGTGGTCACGGATTCTCCTTACGCGATCGATGTATTCCCGGACGCGCGAAGCGCTCCGCGGTCCGTCATCCCACCCCGACTCCGGGATGAGGCGGCTATACTCTAGCCTTCCGCCGGAGACGCTGCATGAATGCACTCAAAGCCTTCAATTTTCGCGCCTGGATCGATGCCCACCGCGAATACCTGAAGCCCCCCGTGTGCAACCGCCAGGTTTTCCGTCAGTCCGAATTCATCATCATGGTGGTCGGCGGTCCGAACGATCGCGACGACTATCACGACGATCCCGGCGAGGAATTCTTCTACCAGCTCGAAGGCAACATGGTTCTGCGAACCATGCAGGAAGGCGCGCGCGTCGATATTCCGATCAACGAAGGCGAGATCCTGCTGTTGCCGGCGCGGGTACCGCATTCGCCGCAACGCTTCGCCAACACCGTCGGGCTCGTCATCGAACGGCAGCGACGCCCCGAAGAGCAGGACGGCTTCCTCTGGTACTGCAACTACTGCCAGTACCCGCTGTACGCCGAGTACCAGCACATCAGCGACATCGTGCAGCAGCTGCCGCCGATCTTCGAACGCTTCCACGGTTCGCTGCAGCACCGCACCTGTCAGGCCTGCGGCACTGTGGCACCCGCCCGCTGAACCCTGCATGACTACCGCCGATCGCGACACGGCCCGCAGCCTCGACACGCACGACGAACTCGCGGCATTCCGCCACCAGTTTCATCTGCCGACGCGTCGCGACGGCTCGCCCGCCGTCTATTTCTGCGGACACTCCCTCGGGCTCGCGCCGAAAGATGCGGCGAAGATCCTGAATGAAGAACTCGCCGTCTGGGCCACGCTCGGCGTCGAGGGCCATTTCGACGCGGCGCGTCCCTGGCTGTCGTATCACGAACAGTTCACCCATGGGCTGGCCATGCTGGCCGGCGCGCTCGAATCGGAAGTCGTCGCGATGAATTCGCTCACGGCGAACCTGCATCTGATGCTGACGAGCTTCTATCGGCCGACCGCCGGACGCACGCGGATCCTCATCGAAAAGAGCGCCTTCCCTTCCGATCGATACGCCGTTGTCTCGCAGATTGCCCAGCGCGGATTGGTGCCGGCCGAGCAGTTGCTCGAAGTGACGCCGCGCCCCGGCGAGACCACGCTGCGCGAGGAAGACATCTGCGCACTGCTGGATCGCGAAGGCCACAGCATCGCCACCGTGCTGCTGCCGGGAGTGCAGTACCTGAGCGGGCAATGCCTCGACATGGCCCTCATCACCGAGTGCGCCCACCGGCAGGGAGCCACGGTCGGCTTCGATCTGGCGCATGCCATCGGCAACGTGCCGCTGCAACTGCACGACTGGAACACCGACTTCGCCGTGTGGTGCAGCTACAAGTATCTGAACAGCGGTCCCGGTGCGATTGGCGGCTGCTTCGTGCACGAACGTCATGCGCACGCATTCGATCTGCCACGCTTCGCCGGCTGGTGGGGCCACGACAAGACGTCGCGATTCGATATGCCCGAGCCGTTCCGTCCGATCCCCGGCGCCGAAGGCTGGCAGGTGTCCAATCCATCCATCTTCGCTGCCGCGCCGTTGCTCGCCTCGCTGGCGCTGTTCGAGGCCGCAGGCATGCCGCGGCTGCGCGCCAAGTCGATTGCCCTCACCGGCTTCCTGGAAGATCTGTTGCAGCAACGTCTGTCCGCGGACGTCACCCTCCTCACGCCCGCGAGTCATGCCGCCCGCGGTTGCCAGCTTTCGCTGCGATTGAACCGCCCCCCCGCACAGGCCCGCGCGGTGCATCGCTCGCTGTCCGAGAACGGTTATCTCGGCGACTGGCGCGAACCCGATGTCATTCGCGTCGCACCCGTGCCGCTGTACAACACCTTCTCCGAGGTGTGGGACTTCGTTGACGCATTGACGACTGCGCTCGCGGCGCCGGTATCGACCCCATGACGGACAGCCCCATCACCCTCGTCGGCGCCGGCCTCGCCGGAACGCTGCTCTCCATCCTGCTGGCGCGCCGCGGACATCGCGTGCGTATCTACGAGCGACTGCCGGATCAGCGTCGCGAAACCATCCCTGCAGGACGCTCGATCAATCTTGCGCTGGCCGCGCGCGGCATCGCGGCACTCGAACTGGCGGATGTGATGCCGCAGATCCTGCCCCTGCTGATTCCGATGCCGGGCCGGCTGCTGCACCTGCCGGACGGCTCGCAGTCCTTCGTGCCCTACGGGCAGCGCGAACACGAAGTGATCTATTCCGTGTCGCGTCCCGGCCTGAATCGCATCCTGCTCGATGCTGCGGAGGCCGCCGGGGTCGAACTGCATTTCCGCCAGAGCTCGCTCGATGCCAACCTGCACGCGCATCAGCTCATGATGCGCGACGAAGCCAACGGCAATCCGTGGGAACTGCCGCTTCACAGAGTCATTGCCGCGGACGGCGCGGGTTCGCCCCTGCGGCGCGCGCTGGCGCATGGACTGGAAACCCGCTTCAGCGAAGACCTGCTGGAGCATGGCTACAAGGAGCTGACGCTGCCGACCGACACGTTCGGCAACCATCGCATCCACAAGAACGCCCTGCACATCTGGCCGCGCGGCGGCTTCATGCTGATCGCGCTGCCGAATCTCGACGGCAGTTTCACCGTGACGCTGTTCCTGCCGCAGTCGGGACCGGAAAGCTTCGCGACACTGACGAACGAAACTGCCATCAACGAATTCTTCCAGCGGCATTTCCCGGACGCCGCACTGCTCATGCCGAAACTCGCCAGCGAATTCCTCGCACATCCGACCGGCGTCATGGGAACCGTGCGCTGCGATCGCTGGAATTTCGAGGATCGACTGCTGCTGATCGGCGATGCAGCACACGCCATCCTGCCCTTCCACGGCCAGGGCATGAATTGCGCGTTCGAGGATTGCCGCGAACTCGATCGACTGCTGCAGCAGCACACCGACTGGTCCGACGCCTTCGCTGCCTTCGACCGCTCGCGGCACCCGAACACGAATGCGATCGCCGACATGGCTTTCGAGAACTACGAAGAGATGCGCGACACGGTGCGCCACCCCAAATTCCAGCTGCAGAAAACACTGTCACTGGAACTCGAACGCCGCTTCCCCGACCGCTTCGTGCCGCGGTATTCCATGGTCATGTTCCACGACGACATCCCCTACGCCGTGGCCTTCGAACGCGGCCGCATCCAGCAGGACATCCTCAATCGGCTGACCGAATCCGCCGCGACGCTGGATCAGGTCGACTTCGCACTGGCGGCACAACTCATCGAGCGACGACTGCCGCCGATTGCGGGATAGGAATTTCACACGGAGTTCACGGAGAACACGGAGATCGGAGGCGAGAGACTTCTCTATTTCCACTCCGTGCTCTCCGTGAACTCCGTGTGAAACCTCTTCTTCCGGGTCCTGTAATGGCCCCGCCACCGCCACACTGTGCATTTACGCACTGTTGCGGGATCCACGACACTGCAGCTCCCTCGCCCACAGGTGTCGCATGGCCGCACTCGCATTCCGGATCGTCAATGTCTTCACGCAGGATGGCGGCAGGCTGACGGGCAATCCGCTGTGTGTCTTCGAGGATGGGGCGGGGCTCGACGACGCGACGATGCAGGCGCTGGCGCGGCAGTTCAATCTGTCGGAGACCACGTTCATCCTGCCGTCGGACCGCGCGAATGCACGCGTGCGCATCTTCACGCCGGACTACGAGATGCCCTTCGCCGGACATCCGACGCTCGGCACAGCGTTCGTCTGTCGCGCGCTGCAGCGCGGCGGCGATTCGCTGGCGCTCGAAATGCAGGCCGGCATCATTCCGGTCACGGCGTCGGGCGATCGCTGGACGCTGCAGGCCAACTCACCGACCTGGCGCGAAGTGACGGCATCGCGCAGTACGATTGCGGACGCATTGCAGCTCACCGAAGCGGACATCGGCGACCGGCCGCTGTGGGTCAAGGCGGGCAAGGAGCAACTCATCATTCCCCTGCGCAGCGAAGCGGCTGTGCGACGCGTACGCCCGCACGTCGAACGGTTGTCCGGCATCCGCAACGAGGACGGTCACGCGCATGCCTATGTATTCGCCGAAATGGCACCGGGCCGCCTGCTGTCGCGATTCTTCTTTTCCGGCGGCGGCGCACTGCTGGAAGATCCGGCCACCGGCTCGGCCACCGCAAATCTGGGCGGCTGGATGCTCGCCACCGACCGCACGCTGCCGCAGCAATTCACGATTTCCCAGGGCGAATACGCCGGCCGTCCTTCGACACTGCGGCTCGAAGTCACCGCCGACCGTCGCATTCTCGTCGGCGGCGACGTGATCGAGATCGGCCGCGGCTCGATCGCGCTCTAGGTCCGGAGAGGAGATTTCACACGGAAATCACGGAGAAGAGAAAGATTTTCCGTTCTGAACCTCCGTGCTCTCCGTGATCTCCGTGTGAAACTTTCCCTCTTCGGTCTGACGTACGGATATCTACGGAACCAACTCGCCAACTCATCCATCTATCGTCAGTACATCGTCCGGCGGGCGATGGTTGAGGATGAGGTCATGACGCACCGCGCAGTTTCTTCCACACGCACGACAGCGGCGCAGCATTCGGCCTACGACGACATGCCGTTCTCGCAGATCCTGTTCCGGTATCTGTGGCCGTTCTGGCTCTTCAGGAATGCATCCACCGGCGACCGCTTGGCGCGCGCTGCGGCATACAGCCACAACCGCCAGATGCGCATCTACCTGCCCGGCTATCTCCTCAAGTGGTCGTGCAATTGTGTCCTGGCCTTCGGACTCACGGCATTGCTCGATTCGCGCTCAATGCAGGCACCCGGGATTCTCTCGGTGATGGCCGCCGGGGCCGGCATCCTGTTCACCTGCGGCGTGACCATCCTGTTCATGACCGGCTACATCTACCTCTATCTCAGCCGCAACGGCAGCTAGAACAGCACTCACCTGCCCGGATTCGGGCAAACTGCTTGGAGAATGCATCCCTCCGCAGGCAGAGTGCGCGCCCATGCCGGATCAGACCGACCTCGATGAACTCATCGCGTACCTGAGCCGGACGACCCGACTGACGCCTGCCGAAGCCCGGCGTGTCGTGCATGAAGTGCTGAACTTCCTGGACGAAACGCCCGATGACTTCATCCGCCGGCGTCATCGGGCACTGCAGAGCGCCGGTTGCTCCAACACCGAGATCTTCATCCGTCTCGCAACCGAACTGTCGCAGTGGCGATTCCGCGCGTCCGGGTACAGCGAGCGACAGATCCGGCGAGTGATTTACGGATAGCTGGCCGCCGGAGGCCCCATGTGCGGAATCGTCGGATACATCGGCAAGCGCGACGCAGCACCCATCCTCATGGAAGGACTGCATCGACTGGAGTACCGCGGCTATGACTCTGCCGGGCTCGCCGTCGCGCGCAATGACAAGCTGCAGGTCGTCAAGACCCAGGGCAAGGTGCGCGATCTCGAACGCATCCTGCCGGAACGATTGAAGGGCACGACGGGCATCGCGCACACGCGCTGGGCCACGCACGGCGAGCCGAGCGATCGCAACGCGCATCCGCACACTGATGCGTCCGGACGCTTCGCCATCGTGCACAACGGCATCATCGAGAACGCGGCCTCGCTGCGCACGAAGCTGGCAGCCTCCGGCGTGACGTTCCGCTCGGAAACCGACTCCGAAGTCATCGCGCATCTGCTCGCCGCCTCTCCGGCCGACAACCTCGCAGATTCGCTGCGCTCGGTGCTGCGCGTGGTGACGGGGACCTACGGCATAGCCGTGCTCGATGCACAGCATCCAGAGTCCATCGTGATCGCACGTAACGGCAGTCCAGTCGTGATCGGTATCGGCGAGCGGGAAATGTTCGTAGCGTCGGATGCGGCGGCACTGGTGCGTCATACCCAGAGCGTCGTGCATCTCGACGACGGCGAGCTGGCCGTGGTGCGCGCCGATGGCTACGAAACCTCGACGCTCGAAGGCGGCGCCACGGCCAAGACACCGCTCACGATTGCGTGGACCGACGAATCCTTCGACAAGGGCGAGTACTCGCACTACATGCTCAAGGAGATCGCCGAGCAGCCCGAGGCGATCCGTCGCACCTTGAGCGGACGCATCGAGTCGCGCTTCCAGACGACGCATATCGGCGGCCTCGAAATGGCGGCGCGCGAACTGCTCGAAGTGAAGCGCATCAAGATCCTCGGCTGCGGCTCGGCTTTCATCGCCGGCAGCCTCGGCGCGCATCTGATTGAGCAGCTGGCGCGACTGCCTGCGAGCGCCGAGCCGGCCTCCGAGTTCCGCTATCGCAATCCCGTCATCGAGCAGGACACGCTGTACATCGCCGTCAGCCAGTCCGGCGAAACCTTCGACACGCTGGCGGCCGTGCAGGAAGTGAAGCGCAAGGGCGGCCGCGTCCTCGGCATCGTCAACGTGGTCGGCAGCAGCATCGCGCGCGAATGCGGTCGCGGCATCTATCTGCATGCGGGACCGGAGATCGCCGTCGTGTCGACCAAGACATTCACGTGCACCGCCGTGGCGTTCGCGCTGCTCGCCATCCATCTCGGTCGGCTCAAGGATCTGTCGGCCGCACAGGGCGCGCGACTGCTGACGGCATTGCAGGCACTGCCGGATCAGGTTGCGACCATTCTCAATCAGGAAGCGCGCATCGCCACGCTGGCACAACGATTCGCCAGGCACGAAAACGCCTACTTCGTGGGCCGCGCCGCCGGTTATCCGGTGGCGATGGAAGGCGCACTGAAACTCAAGGAAATCAGCTACCTGCATGCCGAAGCTTATCCGGCCTCCGAGCTGAAACATGGCCCGCTCGCCCTGATCAGCCCCCAGACGCCGACCGTCATCGTGATGCCACGCGACGATCTGTACGCCAAGAACCTGTCGACCATCGAAGAGATCCGCGCGCGCAGCGGTCCGACGTTCGTCATCACGCAGCCCGGCGATCCGCTGCCGATGACGGTCGATGCCGTCATCGAAGTGCCGAAGTCGGAACCCGCGCTCGATCCGCTGCTGCTGAACATTCCGCTGCAACTGCTCGCCTATCACGTCGCGCTGGCACGCGACCGCAACATCGATCAACCGCGCAATCTGGCGAAGTCGGTGACGGTGGAGTAGCGCCGCTCTTGCTCATCCCAGGCGATTGCCAGCACCGATCACGACCGTCGACGCGATCAACACCGCGATACCGACCCAGACCAGCGCGCGAGTGCTCCTGCTCGCGCCAGTCCACTCCTTCAGCACAAAGCCCCACAGTGTCGAGAACAGGATGATGGACGCCATGTGCAGGGTCCAACTGGAGAAGGCGTAGCGTCCCATCTGGCTCTCGCCCATGGTGTAGAAGAAGAACTGGAAGTACCAAAGCGTGCCGCCGAGTGCCGCCAGCAGGTAGTTGCGCAACAGCTTCGGTGGCTGGCCATCGGCATCGGCGGCAGGACCGGGGCGGCCGATGAATTCTCCGCCGGAGCGATTGCGATGGATCAGCCATGAGCACCAGATGAAATTCGACGTGAACCCTCCGAGCAGTACGACACACAGCACGGGCAGTCCCTGCGACAAGGGATCGGTTCCTGCCGCCAGGGTGAGTTCGCGAATCGGCTGACCGGCGTCCAGGCCCCAGGCGAAACAGCCGCTCATGACGCCGGAGAACACCGCGATGAGCAGTCCTTTCCTGAGATTGAACTCGATGACGCCCGCATTCGCGCCGCCGCCGCCCAGCTCCAACTCTTTTGCGTGCCCCGCCCGCGCCACGATCGCCACGCCGATCAATGTGAGTGCGATGCCCAGGAACGTCACCTTGCCGCCGGTCGTCGCGCCGATGGCGCCGAGGTCGCCGTGAAAGATCGGTGGCCCGAGCGTACCGATGACGGTTGTCAGGCCAAGCGCCACGGCCATGCCCAATGACAGGCCGAGATAACGCATGGTCAGGCCGAACGTGAGCCCGCCGAGACCCCACATCAATCCCCAGAAGTAGCACCAGAACCAGACGTTGCCCGGTGTGTTGCCCAGCACACCAGGCAGGTCATGCGTGCGCAGGCTCGCAAACACCCAGGGCGCGATGAGCCATGAGAACACACCGCCGGTGAGCCAGAAGATTTCCCAGGACCAGCGGCGGATACGTTTGTAAGGAACGTAGAAGCTCGCCGACGACAGTCCGCCCAGCCAATGGAACAACACGCCCAGCAATGGATTCATGATCCCCCCTCGAATTGATGATTCTTCTTTTAAAGATCGGTAACCAGGGTGGTCCGATCGATGGCCGCGATATTCGTGCCGCCTGTCAGCGCCATCGCGACGCGCATTTCCGCTTCCATGAGCTGCAGCAGGCGCGTCACTCCCTGCTCTCCCTCGGCCGCAAGCGCATACGCCCAGGCGCGACCCAACAGCACGCCGCGGGCACCGAGCGCCAGCATGCGAACGACATCGAGGCCGGAACGGATGCCACCATCGACGAGCACCGGCAGCGATGAACCGATCTTGTCGACGATGGGCGGCAACGCGCGCACCGAAGAGAGAACGCCATCGAGCTGCCGGCCGCCGTGATTCGACACGACGATGCCGTCGGCGCCGAGCGCCTGCGCTGCAACTGCGTCTTCGACATCCAGAATGCCCTTCACGATGAGCGGGCCGCTCCACTCGGCGCGAATGGATTCGAGATCCCGCCAGGTGACGGTCGGATCGAAATTGCCTCTCATCCAGGCGAAGAAATCTTCCATGCCCGTGCTGTTGCCGAGCACCGGCGCGACATTGCCGAGGCTGTGCGGACGACCACGGATGCCCACGTCCCAGGCCCAGCGCGGACGCAGCGCACCTTGCCACAGACGTCGCAGCGAACCGCGCAGTCCTGGCGCACCCGCCAGTCCGGATCGATAGTCCCGATAGCGCGAACCGGGCACCGGCATGTCCACCGTGAAAACCAGTGCAGAGCAATTCGTGTTACGCGCCGTCTGCAGCAACTCGCGCATGAAGCCGCGGTCGCGGATCATGTAGAGCTGGAACCAGAAGGGATGCGCGCAGCCCCCGGCCACTTCTTCCAGCGAACAGGCGGAAACGGTCGACAGACAGAAAGGTACCGAGTGGCGTGCCGCCGCACGCGCGGCCTGTACTTCACCGCGACGAGCGTTCATCCCGGCAAGACCAATCGGTCCCAGCGCGATCGGCAGGCCCAGCTTCTGACCAAACAGTGTCGTCGACGGATCGATCGACGACACATCGCGCAGCACCCGTTGGCGCAAGGCGATCTGTTCCAGATCCGCGATGTTCCGGCGCAGCGTCAGCTCCGCGTAGGAACCACCATCGATGTACTCGAACAGGAACCTGGGGAGCCTGCGCCGTGCCAGCTCGCGAAAGTCGAGCGTCGATGCAGCTTTCATGCAGCCACCTGGGCGGCACTCGCCCGTGCCCGCCATTCCGCGGCGTAGGCTGTCAGGTCCATATCGAGCGGGCGTACCCGCGTCAGATCGCCGGGCGGCGACAGATCCGGGTTGACCAGTCGCAAGGCGCCACAGGCGACATCCTGATGCGCATTGGCAACGAAGATCGTCTGTTGCGGACGCAGCGTCGCCAATGCGCGCGCGAAAACGACTTCTTCCGCGAAGCGCCCTTCGATCACCAGTCGGTCGCGAGAACCGATGAGATCGAGGGCGGCATCTGCCATCAGCGCCAGATACAACGCCACGACCGCACGCTGCTCGTCTGCAGTCGCGGGCTTGTTGCGCCATTGCCCCGTGGCGCGAGGGAACGGTCCTACCCCGGGAACGAAACCCGGATCGACGCTCGCAGCGTTCGCCACGAGGTTGGGCAGTCGCGCCAGCAAGCGGTCCGGAGAATAGTTGTCGGTCAGCGCGAACGAATCGACACCGCCGATCAACGCGGCTTCGCGCCCTCCCATGAAACGAGCCGACGGTACGGGGCGCCCGCCGATGTCGACGTTCACCAGACAATCCCGCTTCGGATCCAGCGCACCGATGTCGGCCACGGCATTTTCCCCGACCGAACGCATCGCGACGAACCAGGTGCCCGTCGACAGCACCGTCGCATCGCCGCCGGCGATCTCGGCATGACCCCGCGCTGCCAGCAGCGCGGCGTTACTGTCGTGCAAGCCGCAAAACACTTCGCAGCTCGCCGGCAATCCGGTCTGATGCACTACCTCGGGTGTGATCCTGCCGAGCCGCTCCGCCGCAGCGCGAACCGGAGCGAATCGCGCCGCCCACTTGCGCCGGATTGCCATCGCGCTGAAATCGCGCAGGCCCGGTTGCCACAGATCGGTGTGACAGCCCAGGCTCGTGACTTCGCTGGCTGCGACGCCGCACAACCGCCACGCCCAGTACTGCGCCCAGGGGACAATGACGACATTCGCCGGCAATGCACCGAGCTGTCTCTCCAGGAAGTGCAACTGCCTGCCGAGATTCAACCCGCACGGCAACGAGGGCGAGCCCGTCAGTTCGAACGAGTCGCGCTTCAGCTCGTAGTCGGCACGATCGCTCGCGGGAATCTCGTGTTCGTAGTCCAGCGGGGCTGCGTAGAGTTCGCCGCCGCGCAGCAACGCCGCCGCCGCGCCGTGACCGACCGGAACGATCTGTCCGACCTGATGCCTGCCGGCCAGCTCGCGCAGCGACTGCAGCAGCCACGCATCGATGCCGGCGACATCCAGCGCCTGGTAGCCGGCCTGCTGCGGACAGTTCGCCCGCGTGCGCCGGTCGATCAGCCGCCCGTCGCCATCCCAGAGGCTCGCCTTGGAATGGGTTTTGCCGATGTCCACCACGATCGTGCAGTCGTTCCCCACCGGACCCTCTTGATCGTTTATGATTGCAATGATCGTTTATGATCAATTTCGATCATTTATGATACTGACTCGCCCGGCTGCTTGCCACCCTTCGATGCCTGCTTACGGTACCGGTTCATGAACACTCGCCCTCCTTCTCCAGACTCACCCGCCCTTCGCTTCGCGGTCACGGAGAGCCGCTGGTCGGATGCGCACGCCTCCGGGCTGACTGCGGCCGAACTGCTGCTCTACCGCTCCAATCTGCTGGGATCGGACCTGACGGTCACCAACTTCGGCGGCGGCAATACCTCCGCCAAGATCGAGGAAAAGGATCCCCTGACGGGACAGCCTGCCCGCGTCCTGTGGGTGAAGGGCTCCGGCGGCGACATCGGGTCGATGAAGCTGGACGGCTTCTCGACGCTCTACCTGGACAAGCTGCTCAGTCTGGAAAAGCTCTACCGCGGTGTGCAGTTCGAAGACGAGATGGTCGGTTACCTGCCGCACTGCACCTTCAATCTGAATCCGCGCGCCGCCTCCATCGACACGCCCCTGCACGGCTATCTGCCCTTCGCGCATATCGATCACGTACACCCTGACGCCATCATCGCACTGGCCGCCTCGTCGGCCGGCGAGTCGGCGACACGCGAGATCTGGGGCGGCGCCGTTGGCTGGTTGCC
>CAYWHG010000016.1:6642-37308 GCA_964457865.1 uncultured Steroidobacter sp. | reverse complement strand
CGCATCGGCACCTCGTGTCCGGATCATTTTCTGCGGACCAAGATCGCGCCGCTGACGCTGGATCCCGCGCATCTGGACAGTCCGGAATTTCTGGCGCGCGCGCTCAGCGATTATCGCGACCGCTATCGCGCCTACTATGAGCGCTGCGCCGGGCCGCAGGATCCGAAGATGCGCGACCCCAATCCCGTGGTCGTGCTCGCACCGGGCGTGGGCCGCATGACATTCGCGGCCGACAAGACCACCGCGCGCCTGGCTGGTGAGTTCTACGGCAATGCGATCAACGTCATGCGCGGCGCCGAAGCCATCGGCGCGTACGTGGGGCTCGATGAACAGGAAGCCTTCGACATCGAGTACTGGTCGCTCGAAGAAGCGAAATTGCAGCGCATGCCCAAACCCAGGCCCCTGGCCGGAAAGATCGCGCTGGTCACCGGCGCTGCCGGCGGCATCGGCGCCGCGTGCGTGGAGCGGCTGCTGGCCGATGGCGCGTGCGTCATGCTCACCGATCGCGATTCAGAAGCACTCGGCCGCACAGCCAGCTCGATGGCGCAGCGCCATGGCAAGGATGTCGTGCGCGCGTCGGTCTGCGATGTCACCAGCGAGATGCAGATCGAGGCCGCTTTCGCTGCCTGCGCACGCGAGTTCGGCGGTCTGGATATCCTGGTTGCGAATGCCGGTCTGGCCTCCTCTGCACCGCTGGAGAAAACCACGCTCGCACTCTGGCGCAAGAACTACGAAGTGCTGGCCGAAGGTTATTTCCTTTCGGCACGCGCCGCCTTTTCGCTGATGAAGCAACAACGCGCTGGCTCCATCGTCTTCATCGGCTCGAAGAACGCCCTCGCCGCAACACCCAATGCCTCCGCCTACGCCTCGGCGAAGGCCGCCGCCGTGCATCTCGCCCGTTGCCTGGCGCTGGAGGGCGCAGATCATGGCATTCGCGTCAACGTCGTGAATCCTGACGCCGTCATCCGCGGCTCCCGAATCTGGGATGGCGACTGGCGCAAGGAACGGGCGGGCGCGTACGGCATCGATCCGGGCGAAGAGCTGGAAGAGTTCTACCGGAAACGTTCGATGCTGAAACTGAGCGTCCTGCCGGAAGACATCGCGGAAGCGGTCTGGTACTTCGCCTCCTCCGTGTCCGCCAAATCGACTGGCAACATCCTGAACGTCGACGCCGGCAACGCCCAGGCATTCACCCGCTGAGAATCCGGAGAGCCTCCGATGCCAACCTTCGCTGATATCGCACCGCTGCTTGCCGAACAGAAAATCGAGCTGCCGTCGTGGGCCTTCGGCAATTCGGGGACGCGCTTCAAGGTCTTTGCGCAGCCCGGCGTCCCGCGCAACCCGTTCGAGAAGATTGCGGATGCCGCACAGGTGCACAAGTACACCGGGCTGGCTCCCAGCGTCGCGCTGCATATTCCCTGGGACAAGGTCGACAGCTACGCCGCGCTGCGCCGTCATGCCGAGGACCTTGGCATCGCGCTGGGCACGATCAACTCCAACACCTTTCAGGACGACGACTACAAGCTCGGCAGCCTGGCACACGCCGATCCCGCAGTCCGCCAGAAGGCCATCGACCATCACTTCGCGTGCATCGAGATCATGGACCAGACCGGTTCGCGCGATCTGAAGATCTGGCTCGCCGATGGCACCAACTACCCGGGTCAGGACGATATGCGCAGCCGCCAGGATCGCCTGGCGGAGTCACTGCGCCATATATATGAGCGCATCGGGCCGCAGCAGCGGCTGGTGCTGGAGTACAAGTTCTTCGAGCCGGCCTTCTATCACACGGATGTGCCCGACTGGGGCACGGCGTATGCGCACGTCGCCGCACTCGGCGAGCGCGCCGTCGTCTGCCTGGACACCGGCCATCATGCGCCGGGTACCAACATCGAGTTCATCGTGACGCAGCTGCTGCGGCTGGGAAAGCTGGGATCGTTCGACTTCAACTCACGCTTCTATGCGGACGATGACCTGATCGTCGGCGCTGCCGATCCGTTCCAGTTGTTCCGGATTCTGCTCGAGGTCATCCGCGGTGGCGGTTACGGAGCGAATTCCGGCGTCGCGTTCATGCTCGATCAATGTCACAACATCGAAGCCAAGATTCCCGGCCAGATTCGCTCGGTATTGAACGTGCAGGAGATGACGGCCCGCGCCTTGCTGGTCGACCGTCAGGCACTCACGGCCGCGCAGACGGCAGGCGATGTGCTGGCTGCGAACGACATTCTGATGGACGCCTTCTACACGGACGTTCGCCCTTCACTCGCCGCGTGGCGGGAGTCGCGCGGCCTGCCGCGCGACCCCATGAAGGCTTATGCCGCCAGCGGCTATGCGCAGCAGATCGCCCGGGAACGCACGGGAGGGACCCAGGCAGGCTGGGGCGCGTAGACTGACGCTGACGAGACTGTCGGAGAAGTAGCAGGATGCATGCCACAGAGCGCGAGAAAATAATTCTGGATCTGCTGAAGCAGCGCGGCTTCATTTCATTTCGCGAGCTGGCCGACAGGATCGATGCGTCCCAGGTCACGTTGCGTCGCGACCTGGAAAGAATGAACAGCGAGGGCCGCCTGAGCCGGGTGCACGGCGGTATCCAGCAACCCGCCTCGAATCCCGCGCCGCCTTCCCTCCTCGGCACGCCTTTTCACGAGAACATCGCCCGCCAGCGCGAGCAGAAGGAACTGATCGGTCAGGCCGCCGCAGGTTTATGCGAACCCCGTAGTGCCGTCATGATCGACGGCGGCTCGACCACCCTCCAGATGTGCCCGCATCTCGAAGGACTCGACCTGCAGGTGCTCACCAATTCGCTGCACATCGTCAGCGCCCTGTTGCCTCAGCGCGGAACGCGCGTCTGGGTACCGGGTGGCGCCGTCTTCCGGGAACAGAACATCATCCTTACGGCCGCAGGCGACGACGCCCTGCCGCGCTTTCATGCGCCACAGCTCTTCATGGGTGCAGCCGCCGTCGGCCCGCAGGGCGTCATGCAGGCCGATGTCGTGCTCGTTGCCGCCGAGCGACGACTGATCGAGCGCGCCGAGCAGGTGATCCTGCTGGTGGACAGCTCGAAGTTCCAGGGTTCCGGCAATGTCGTCTGCGACCTGGATCAGATCGACGTCGTCGTGACCGATTCGGGTGTGAGGAAACAGGATGTGGCCATGCTGAGGAAGGCGGGCATCAAGGTGATCATTGCGCGGCAGCGTCGATCTGCTTCCGGACGTCGCTGACCTGCTGCGTGTGAACCCGTAGGGATATCAGAACCGCTATCCCCTTGAGTTGCCACTGCAGAAAGATTAAGACTGCGCCGGCAAGGACAAGCATCGGGGTTCGCGGAATGTTTGGCTTTCTCCGTCGACGAAAGACCGCCACGCTCTCCAAAGAGGTCTCGACCATTCTCGGCTCGTACAAGCCAGGGGGTGTTCCGGTGGTCTATATCCATGCGGACGAGAGCCCCGAGATCATCAGTGTGCATGAGCAGGCGCATCGGGATCTGGCCCGAAATACGCTTTACGGCTGGGCGGTTCAGGTTTTGCTGTCTCCCGAAGGCCGGTCGCTGGAACAGCCGCAGCAGATCGCAGAGCGAATGCTGGGGCGGGCGTGGACGGTTTTCGAAGGGCATGCGACGTGGATGGAACTCGCGGCCCTGCGGCAATGGCGTGGCGAGAAGGCCGCCTTCGATTCCTACAAGAGACTGCCACGCGCCTATCGCCGGGCCGTGTGCAGCTTTGCCGACACGGCGTTGTTGAGGACGAATCTTTATTACGTCCAGGCTGCGCTGATCTTCGCGCTGGCCGAGTATGCGGCCGACCGGCAACTGATGCAGATCGCCGCGCGGGCCGCCACCATCGAGGATTTGATTCGAGATCTCGATAAACTCGAGGTCGCGCCAGATGAGGACCTGAAACAACTGCGCGCCTTGGCCACCGCGATGACGCAGCATGATCGGACCTGGCTCGTCGTAGAGTCCGCTGTTCTCAGCTATACCGAGGAGACATCGTCCGAGGATCGGGCCCGGAATCTCGCCCTCTTCAGGGGCAGCGTCGAAGAACTGAAGCGGCGTATCCATGTCGCCGATCGCGCCGCGCTGAAGATCGAAGGAGATCCCGCACTGCTCACTATGACCGGGATGAGACAATGCTTGGCGCGGCTGTTCGGCGATTCGTACCGGGAGTCGAGTCCGGAGGAACGGCTCAAGCTCTCGCAGTCGGTGCTCCTGGATTCCGTCATCGTGCAGAACAGCCCCGATGCGCCGATCACGACACCTCGGATCGAAGTGACGCTGGAGCAACTCACGCACCTGGTTGCCGCCGAGGCGGCGAACGAGGAGCACACCTGGGTCTGCTCCTGCGGTTCCCTGACGCTCTTCGACCCCAATCTCCTGGTATTGATGTCCGATCAACTGCGCCAGGAGATGGAAAGCTACGCACTGGAAAGCGGGGCGGCCCGTTTCAAGAGCGGCCAGATGAAATACTCGCTCGAAGTGACGCGCATTCGCCGCAATCCGGATAGCCCGCCACAGGTGTATCGAACCGAGCCAGTCGACGATCATCTCGCCTACGTCACCGACAAGGAGTGTCTGTCCTATCTTCAGCTCGTGGCACAAGCCAGACCGCAGCATTGCGTCTGCCTGCTGGTGGCCGGCGAAATCAACGGTGAATTCTTCGTGCCCCAGGTCGATCTGGTGCCGATGCCGGGCGTGGTGTACCTGCGCCACTACGGGGACAACGCGCTGCGCAGCGCATTGCGTTCGGTGCGCACTCCCGACTACATCCATATCCTGGGGATATCGGTCGATCAACCATCGGCTTTGCACGTCCTGGTGGTGGGCAGGGTCCAGGGTCCGCGCTTCGTCATGATCGGTCCGGGCAGCGTGAGCAACGCACAGGACCTGGTGCGGCGAGCAGGGGCCTCGGACAAACTCGTCGAAGCGCTGGACGATCACGAAATGCGTATCACGATGGCCGCGATCCTGCCGGTGATCAAGGGCGTCTATTCGAGGAGCTGAGCCATGAACTGGGCAATCGAACACGCAAACAAGCTGGCCGCACGCTCGACCGTGAATGCGTTCGGCATCGTGCTGTTCCAGCTGCGCCACGCGAATGTCGTCAAGGCGCTCCACGACAGCGACTACTGGGCGGCACTCGATGAAGTCTCCGGCGATCGCTGGCACATCTTCGCGACCGTGGCAGCCACCGAAAACACCGACCATGTGGCGTACTTCAAGCTGTCGGGGGTCGACAAGTCGCCGCGGGAGAACCTGCCCCTGCTGAAGGATTTCGGTCTCGATGCGCAGGAGGACCTGCCGTGCCTGCTGATCTTCCTGCTGGACGCGGACGGCGAAACGCTGCAGATCCGCATGGGTCTGAAGGAGGATACCGTCGAGTCGGCCTACCGAAGCCTGCATGAAGCGATCGACGTGGCTACGCGCGCCATTGATCGCATCTCAGCGGAGAATTTCAAGAATACACTGGGTGTCTTCGCCGCGCTGGAGCTCGCCACCACTTCCTACAAGCACGCGGCGCTGGCAAAGCGGGCGATACCGTTCGCGCAGATCCTGACGACGTTGCTGCGCAAGGTGGCAGGAGCGTAGACGATCCGATGGCGACTACGGCTGTCGCATATACCTCGCCTTCCTAGAGAGAGTTGCGTCGCGCGATGGCGCCCAGAATATGGGCGCTGGGCTTTGGCATGCGTGCAAACGTCTCACGATCCACAGCGACCAGGCCGAACCGTGGACGAAATCCGAACGACCATTCGAAATTGTCGAGCAGTGACCAATGGATGTAGCCGCCGACGGGCACACCATCGTCCATCGCAGCCTTGAGCCCCTCGAGCGCTGCCGGAATGAACTGCGCACGCACGGCGTCATCGGTCGTCGACACACCGTGCTCGGTGACGATGATCGGGGCGCCCGTGACGTCATGCACATAGCGGACGGCGCCTTCCAGCGACGGCGCGTAGATTTCCCCACCGAGTTGATTGCGCAGCGCATCTTTGGGTGGCGCGATCATTCCCTGGGCATCCAGCCGGCTTCGCTCATAGTTCTGGACACCGATGAAGTCGTCCCCCTTTGCCGCTTCGAGCCATGCACCATAAGCATCGGCACGCTTCGCATCGCGCTGGCTGTTCCTGCCGACGGCCTGATCGTCCGTCACACAGAGCGACACACCGACAGGCAGATCGGGTCGCACCGACTTGATGGCTGTCCGCGCTGCCTTGTGGGCTTCCAGCAGGATCGGCAGCGCGACATCGAGATCTTCCTTGTTGATCACATTGGCTGACACGAACTTCGGCGTGCCCACTGCACGCGCCGCGGCCTCGAGCATCGCCCGCTGGCCGTCGTAGAACTGCGGCGGCAGACCGTGCCAGCGCAGCATGCGAAAGAGCTGCGGTTCGTTGAGCGTGATCGCATAGCCGATACCGGCGCCGAGGTGGCGGGTGGCCCGCTCGCAGAACTTCGCGAACCAGCCGATCGATTCGCGATTCGTCCAGCCGCCGCGCGCCGCAAACCAGCGCGGCACCGTGAAATGGTTGTAGGTGACGAAGGGAGTCAAGCCGCGCGCCCGACAGCCCTCGATCATCGCCTTGTAGTGGTCGAGCATCGCCACGGAGATCAGTCCGGGCTCGGGTTCGATCCGGGCCCATTCGAGCGAGAACCGGTAGGTGTTGAGTCCGAGTCCCTTCACGATGTCCAGATCCTGCGGCCACCGTTCGAAGCTGTTGACTGCATCGCCGGAAGGCTCTGCGAACAACGTCGGCTGCAGATGTTCGAGGAGCCACAGATCGCTCGCGACATTGTTGCCCTCGACCTGGTGTCCGGCCGTTGCCGTGCCCCAGAGAAACCCGGGTGGAAAAGCGCGGTTGCGTTTGTCCGCACCGAATGCCGGCAGCGCTGCCATGCTACCTGCGGCCGCCATGAAGGCACGTCGATTCATATTCATGCTCACAGATTCTTGCGCTCCACTTTCCAGACCGAATCCTTGCAGAGTTCGCAGTCTGGTCCTGAAAAATAACTTGCTGCGGCCACATCCTGCCTGAGCTGCCAGTCCAGCCACTTGACCGCGAGCGCTGCGGCCGTGCCGCCATTGGCCTGCAGGAACGTTCCCCCATGGCCCACTTCCGCGTTGGCCACCATCACGGGGCGGTCGGCGATGCGCTGGAAGTCGTCCATGCCATTCTCGTAGGCGATATCGGTTGGTCCGCCGAGCACATAGAGCACCGAACCATGCAGCTTGCCCAGCGTGGCCTTGCCGATGTCCATCTGTGGCGGCAGACGCCTGGATTCCGTATTCGCTGCGGGCCAGATGCCGCTGTTGTGAATGATCGATGTCCTGACGCGTGAGTCGGCGGCGGCAATCTGCAACGCCTGCAGGCCGCCACAGCTCCAGCCGGATACCGCGATCCATTCGGGATTGATCCGGCCGAACAGGGCGCTGCCCTCACGCACATTCTCTGCGAGCGCCCAGTCGATCGCTTCGCGCAGTTGTTCCGCGCTTGTGGCTGGCGGCGGCAAGGTGCGCGGCTCGCCGGGGGCGGGCAGCGCAGGGGGAGTCGGCATTGCCGCAGCCGGCACGCCGGGTCCGCTGAGAATCCTGCCGCTGGCAATCGCAACCTAGCCATGCGATGCGATCTCCGACAGGTGAAATCTCGCACCCGCTCCATCTGCAGCGCATCCGCCATTGCCGAAGGCAAGAACGCCCAGCTTTTCCTTGCCGAACTTCGACAGATCCGCGGGCCGGTAGACAACATGATCGGGCAGCGAAGCCACCTCCTCCTTGAGCGCAGGATACTTGCCGCTTCCCGGTGTATCCGGCTTCTTGTGATATGCAGCCATTTCAGCGCGCATCACTGCGGGATCAAACGCAGGTGCTGCCCCGTGCGCAACCACCGTGATGGCGACCACCCCAGTCATCGAGAGCAGCAACGACCCGAATGTTCTCATCGTCATGTCCTTCATGCGAAGTGTCGGAACGGACTTTCAGGAGAGATCTCAGCGCGGCACGATGCCCTTGGCCTGCAGCCACCAGTGGAACTCATCGATCCAGCGATCGCTGGTCGTTCCCTGCGGGATCGCACCGAAACCATGGCCGCCGGATGCATACAGATGCAGTTCGGCATCGTGCTTCGCGGCATGGAGGGCATCGCTGAAACGCAGGACATTCGTGCGTACGAAATCATCCTGTGCGACTGCGAGAAAGACCGGCGGCAGCTTCGCCGGCAACGGTGCATCGGGATCCAGCGGACTGCCGTAGATCGGCGCAGCGAATGCGAGGCCCGGCGAGTCCGGCGCAACCATCACCTCGATCGTCAGCGCCGCACCGGCCGAGAATCCGATCATGCCGACGCGGTCGGGATCGATCTGCCATTGCTTTGCATGTTCGCGCACCAGCGCCAACGCCCGCAGGCCGTCGGCAACGGCATGCAGTGCTTCTTCGGTTCTCATCTTCATGGGCGGCGCATCGGGGGCACGGATGCGCGCCGTCAGCTCATCCATCGCCCGCGCGTATCCCGCATCGTCCGCGGGTGTTTCGATCACGCGATACTTGAGCACCAGCCCTGCGACACCGCGCGCCGCCAGCCAACGCGCGACGTCATACCCTTCCGAGTCCATGGTCACGTGACGAAATGCGCCGCCGGGCGCGATGACGGCCGCCGCGCCGTTCGACTTGCCTGGCGCCGGCAGAAACACCGTGACGGTGGGTTTCACGACATTGCGCGTCACCGCGACCGTCCGACCGGCGAATACGAATGAGGTCACTGTCTCCTTGCGTGTCCATCCTTCCGAGCCCGGCACGACGCCCGGCCAGAGATCGACGACGGCACTGGCGCCGGACGGCAATGCGTCGGACGCCACGGCATCGATGCCGGCGACGCCACAGAGGCAGTGCACCAGTGCGAACAGAATGCGCTTCACCAATTTCTTTTCCCCCGAACTTCGTTGTGATTCAGAGGATAGGCCTGCAATCACGCCACGAGAATGCGGTTTTCAGGACGTATAGATTTCGTGCGAGCGTACGGTCGTCTGTCGTACGCGAGTCAGCTACTCCTCGCGCACGAGAGTCACAGGTCCGATCAACCCCGAAGGGCGCAGCGCCGCATCCGAGCGATAGCTGGCGAACGGATTCGGAGAGACAGCCTTCGTATGCGCCGCACCGATCAGGCTGTTGACGGGTCGGTTGGTGACCTTGACGTCGATGCGATTTGTCCCCGGCTTCAGCGCCTGCGTGACATCGAAGTCATAGGGCGGCGTCCAGCGCACGCCCACGACCGTGCCGTTGACGCTGACCTGCGCAATGTCCTGCACCTCGCCGAGCCTCAGCACCGTGCGAGCGTTTTTGTTTCTGGCCGCTGCCGGCAGATCGATCGTCCGCGAGTAGTCGGCCGTGCCGGAGAAATACCGGACGTGAGGATCGGTGCTCTCGCTCCACGATCCTGTCTTCATCGTCATCGACGCCGGCGCAGCGGCCTGCTTGCTGTTGAGAGTCACTGTCCAGTCATCGAGCGTCGCGATCGTCTTCGCTTTCGGTGCCGGTATCGAATGCTGGCTGCCCGACGCGGCGTTACGAAAGACGATGAACATGGCATCGTTGATGCGCGTATCGACGATCACATGGGTCCGCCCATTTTCAATCCGGTACGAGAGCGGTTGTCTCTCGCCCGTATCTGCACGCCACAACTCCGGCGCACGCCCCACCTGACGAAACGAGAACTCGATCGGCTCTGCCCGGCCGGAGCGATTGATGATGAAATAGAAGTCGCCTTCGTCGGTTCTGCGATGCTGGAACAGGAGCGTGTCGCCGATCGTGCCCTGATACACATGGATATGATGCGCCTGGATATCCGGAGCGATACCTTCCGCTGCGAGCGCCTGTGCCACCGATCCCGTGCCGTAGACACGGCCCTTGCCCAGCTTGCTGCCCGTGCCATCGGAGCCCCAGAGTTGATCGCGCAGCCGTCGGAACTCGGCCGGATCATCAGCCAGACTCGGCGAATCCACTGGCGCGGCGCCCGCAACGATGAGTCCTGACTCGACCAGCTCGTGCAGGCGTCGCAGCACGCTCAAGGTCATCATGCTGCTGTTGCCGCCGAGCTGCAGCACGCGGTATTCCATCCCCGAGGCAGTCACCAGGCGACCGTCGCGCATACTGACCAGATCGAGCAGCGCCGGCGCGTTGATGAAATCGAAACCGTACTGAGCCGGTACGTCGTGCAGGCGTTCGCGCAGCGTGACCAGCGGCGCCTCCTGTCCGTAGAAATAGGCGACATCGGCAACGTAACGGCCCTGCTGCAACAGCCAGGACGTTCTTGCGAGATAGCGGATCCAGTCGCCGGCATACGGCGCCCAGAGATCGCCGGGCCCGGGCGCCGCGCGGGAAAGCCAGTTGATGCCCTGCGCGAACTGCATGTCGACGATCTGCTTCAGTACGCGCGGCGAGAGCGCGCCCGGATACGACAGCGTGGTCCCGGACTCGGATGCGGCAACACGCCGTCCGTACAGGTGCGCTGCCGAAGCGGCGCCACGCAGGTCGGCCACCTGATTCGGATACTCACGCAGATAGTCCGACACCGGATCGGCCGACGCCCAGAGCGCGCCCATCGGCTCGTCGGCATAGCGGCGCATTTCAAGATCGTCACCCAGCTGATGACGTGCCTGCTCCAGCGCCTGGACGCGAACCTTGACACCCCGCGCGTGCGTCAGCTCGCTCAGCTTCGCATAGGTATTTTCATGAATGAGATCCGCAATCGTCTGTCGGAAGTCCCAGAGGAACTTGTCAGTCTCCACAGCGCTGCCGATAACGGTGCCTGTGATCGCCGGCAGAAAGGGACGCATGTCATACCCGCGTCGCTTCTGGAACTCGGCGAACAGGTTGTCCGTCCAGTTCTGCGGTCCTGACTCGATGCTGTCGGCGAACAGGATGGTGACAGCCTTGCGTTCTTCTCCTGCCGGCAGGATGCCGTCGAGATACCGGTTCAGGTAGCCGGTCATGGCTTTCGCATCCAGCTTGTCGACTTCCAGTCCGGTCGCATCGGGCGGTGCCGGATGGTTGATCTTGCCCGTCAGCGAATAGCCCAGGCGCAATACCCGCCACTGTCCCGCCGGCGGCTTCCAGTCCAGCGTGCCGTCGTCGCGCATGTGCGCAGTCAGATCGATGACGGCGGACTGCGGAACGGCGGTCGCTACGGCTTGCGGATCCGTGGCCAGCGCATAGTAGTCGTTCACGAAGGTGAAAAATCCTGCCTTGCGCTCTGCTTCGTTGACCCGCGCGTCTGCGCCCAGGGAGAACGCACTGATCGCAAACATCGTGAGCGGACGCTTGGGGCCGAACGGCAGACCCTTCATGTTCGCGACGATATCGCTGCCGCCCTTGGGAATGAGCGGCTCGACATTCATGGGGAGACGACTGAAGGTCATGCGGAAGCTGGTCGAGCGAACGGGCGCAAAGGACCGTGTGACCTGCGCAGTGCTGCGCATGTCGAATGTCGCCACCTTCTGATACGAACCCTCCGCTGTCTTCGCCGACAACTCCGCGAGTACCGATCCTTCGAACAACGTTTCCGGGGTCGTCAGAACGGCGCTGCGCACCGTCTGCGGCGCATCGAACTCGAGCTGCAGCCATGGCGCGTCGCCATCCTTGCTCTCCAAAGTGAGCGGATCGCGCGGATCGTTGGCCGCAAACCGGGCAGCGTCGATGGGACCGTTGCTCGACGTCACGCGCGGCGCCGCGATGACCTCACTCTTGACGGGAAACGCCATGACTGCGATGTCGCGATAGAAGTCGCGGTCGATCGCGATGGTCCAGGGCGACTCGTTGAAATACGGAATGTTCTGGTAGGGACCGGAGTTGTGCGGCGGGGGCGCCAGCCGTCCTTTGAACTGCTTGCCGCCCTGAACCAGCGTCTCGCTCCACACCAGCTTCTTCATCGCCTCCTGCGGTTGCACGTGCGAATCGCCGGTGTGACTGAATCCCGGTGACGAAAGAAAGGTCACGTCGAAGTCGAGCGCACTGGCGGCGCGCAAGGTGGCAGCGATGGAGTCCCTCCACTGCTCGGACAGATAGATGCCCGGTGCGCCGTTGGAGCCGACGGCAAGCTTATTCAGACCGAGTGTACGCTGCGCTTCGAGCTGCGCTTTCACTGCTTTTTCGTCAGTCGAGATATGAAGGTCGCCACCCGGATACGCCTGCGGCGGCGGCTGAAGAAACCCCTGTTCCAGGGTCTGGCCCGCAGGCGCGGCAAGCGGTGGTGCGGTATTCACGAGAGCAGCCACCAGGCACGCCAGGAACGGACGCGAAAATTTATTCATGAGGAACTCCCGCCGCCCGCTCTGACGATATTGCGCATTGCATCGTACTGGCCAGCCAGGAAGCAGGAGATGTTCTCCATCACCAGCGGCATGATGCTGTCCGGATACGAACTGTTGAGCCCACCGAGGTGCGGAGAAACGATGACGTTCGGCAGCGACCACAGTTCGCTCGCCGGCGGCAGCGGCTCTTCGCTGAACACATCCAGTGCGGCTCCCATGATCGTTCCCTTTCTCAAGGCTGCAATGAGATCCGTCTCGTTCAGCACGCCGCCGCGAGCCACATTGATGAGGAAAGCGGTCGGTTTCATCGACGCGAGCACTGCCGCATCGACAATGTGATGCGTCTGCGCCGAATAGGGAGTCAGCAATACGAGATAGTCGAGATCGCGGACCGCATCGGTCAGCCGTTCGCGCGATACCATCCGGTCGAAACCGGGGGCCGGACGCTCAGACGAACTGATGCCGACGACGGTCATGCCGAAAGCCTTCGCTTTATGCGCAAGGGCCTCGCCAATCTGTCCGACGCCGAGGATACCCAACGTGCGCCCGTCCAGGACCTGCGACGGCCAGCGTTCCCAGATCCGCGTTGCCTGGTTGCGGAGCATGCGCGGCATCTGGCGACTGAGTGCGAGCATCAGCGAGAAGGCTGCTTCGGAAACGGGCGTTGCCTGCACGCCCCGTCCGCTGGTCACCAGCACATCCGCATGTAGCGAAGGCAGATTCACGATGCCATCGACACCGGAGCCCAGCACCTGAATCCACTTGAGAGACGCGGCATCGCGCGCGACGTGATCCGCCATGAACGGACTGAACGTCATGAGGATGTCCGCAGCCGCGATGTGCGGGCCGACCTGTTCATGGTGCTCGACGCACTGGATCGCGAGCTGCGGGAAGCGCGCCTCGAGCTGCCGCTGGTAGACGAGATCGGGATTCTCGGCAGCCGGCAGGATGATCAGTACGTTCATGATTGGCCGCGCTGCATCAGGGGCGCGGCGCGTCGCAAACGAAACTCTCCGCCCGATTCACATCGCCGGACGTGTAGCGCGCAACCGTCGGATACGCACACAGCGGGCGCGTGCGCCCGGGCCATGGCGATGTCGCGCCGGCCTTCGCTTCGATGCGCTCGGGCGCCCGGCCGTTCTCCACCCACGCCACCAGTGCAGCAAGGGCATCGTACTGGTCGGTGGCAGGTCCGCCCGTGCAGTGCGCCATTCCCGGCACCGGGTACACGCGCACAAAGGTGCTCGCCTTGCCCTGATTCGCCTCGTCGACCTTGTGCCACCAGGAGATGGTGTCATTGATGGAGAAGATGGGATCGGAGCCGCCGTGCGGCACGAGAATCCTGCCCCCGCGATCCCGGAACTGTGCGAGATCCGTCGATTGCGCACCCACCAGATCCCAGCCGGACCGGGGAAACTCGGTGTCCGTGCCGAAGATCTTCGGTGCATCCCGGTCGAAGTCGAATTCCATCTGATAGCGCAGATTGGCGTCGGTCGTCGCAGCGACCGGTGCAGGCGGCGTGACGAACAGCCCCGAGAGCGCCGGCGATCCCAGCGCGACATTGATGGCGTCCATGGCGCCCGGTATGCCGAGTTTCCACACGCGCCAACCCATGTCGCCGACACCGAGATCCCACGGCCAATCCGCATACAACGCCTCCCCCCTGGAATTGCGCGGCCCGGAGAAGGAACGCACCAGCGCTTCCACCTGGCCGCGACCGAGGCACGTCGCTTCCTTCTTGTCCGCGCAGATGCGTGCTTCGAGCGCGGGACGCACGCGTGCGGTCGTGCAGCCCACTACGTTCTGCAGCATACCGTCGACCACACCGTCGTCGGCATCGCAGACCTTCGCCACCGTGTCGGCAACGATATCGAGATCGGCATCCGTGAACGCGCGCGTCATGTCCGGCAACCCGTCCTTGCGGATAAATCCTTCCTGCGCTGCCAGCGCTGCGAACGCCTGCGTGTCCCACGCCTCGGCGATCGCCGCCTTCGGCACGGCGAAGGCCGGTGCGGCCGCGACGATGCCGTCGAACTGTGTCGGGAAGCGCTGGGCGAACACCATGCCTTCGCGTCCGCCGTTCGAACATCCGGCGAAGTAGCTGCGATCCGCCGCACGATCGTAGAAGCTCTGCACGATACGTTTTGCAGTCGTGGCGACACTGTCGAGGGCTTTCTCCGAGTACTCCAGGCGCGCCTCGTAGTCGTGGCCGAACGCCACAGTGCCCTGCTTCGCAGGATCGCTGTTGGTCGCGTTGTCGTGACCCGTATCCGTGCTCACCACCGCGTAGCCCTGTTCGAGCGCGGTCGGCATACCGGGTTGCAATGTGCCGGTGGCGGTGCCGACCAGGCCATTCGTGCCGCCGCCGCCCTGAAACAGGAATCTGCCATTCCACACGACGGGCAGTCGCAGGCGATACTTGACGGCGTAGTGCTGGCCGTCCTTGCCGGTACGCTCGCGCATGACGCCCACGACCTCGCAGTGTTCCGGCATGGCCGGAATGGTCGCGGCCCAGGGCGGCGCTTTCGGATCAACGGTCGGTGCGGAAGCCGCATTGAGTTGCGCCGTCACGATGCGCGCCGTGGGTTCGCCAAGCGCGGCACCGGCCTGTGTCGCGAGCGCGGCGCAGCGTTGCGCAGCGCTGCCGACGTCCGTCGCGTCGCTGCTTTCCCCGCCTGCATGGGCCACACCGCCTAAGAGAAAGACGGCGCAGCCAAAAACACGAATGTCCCGGACGGTCATGATCATCTGCAACTCCGCTCTTGCTCAAGAACCCTGCTTCACGAATCCCTGCTGCACGATCCATGCGTAGAAGGCGTCCAGCCAGCCGTCGACCGGCAACCCCTGTGTGCGGGTGCCAAAGCCGTGCTGGCCCCTGGCGTAGACGTGGATCTCCGCCGGCGATCCGGCCTTGAGCCAGCGCGCGAATACCTCCGGCAAGCCAATGGCCAACGGATCGTCGGCTGCGGCCGCAAAGAACGCGGGCGGTGCACCGGGAGGAATCGGATCGCGTACGTCTGAATAGATGACGCCGACGAAATCGGGACGATCCGCTGCGACAGGGGTGATCGCAGTATTCCCGGACACCGCACCGCCCGCGGAGAAACCGATGATGCCGACGCGCGCCGGATCGATGCCATAGTTTCCGGCAAGGCTGCGTACACGCTTCACGGCCTGCACGCCATCTGCGATGGCACTCTTCTCTACTTCACCGAACTCCATCCGCGGCGGCACTGGTGGGCCGCCTTGTCCGACGCCGGGCAGTCTGCCGATCGACTCCGCCATCCGCTTGACCTCCTGCGGATCATTGGGCAATGCATGCAGGTGGTACTTGAGGATGAACGCGGTGAAACCTTTCGCCGCCAGCCAGTTCGCCACGCCAGTGCCTTCATTCGCGTAGCTCAGAACCCGGAATCCCCCGCCGGGCGCGATGATGATTGCGGCGCCGTTCGGCTTGCCTGTCGGCCGCACGACCTCCAGCGTTGGATGCGTCACATTCCAGACGATCGTGTCGGGTTTGTCGAAGCGCGGATCGATCACATCGACCGACCCCTCTTTCTGCACCGGCGCGGGCGTGTCTGTCTGCGCTGCCGGCCAGACATCCAGAATGACATTCGTGCCCGCGGCACTGTGCGCCGTGCCGAGCGCACCGACAGCACAGAAAATCATGGCTGCCGTGAGGCACCTCGAAAGCTTGTTCATGTCATCCCCCTTGAGGACAGACAGTCCAGACATCCAGACCGTGGTTCAGCGACTGCGCGTGGCCTGGCGAATGGCGGCGTCGGCAATGGGCCGCATGGCGGCATAGCCGTCGGTATTCGGATGCACGCCGTCATTGCCGAGCGCGGGAATCATTGCACCGTCGGGCGTGGCAAGTTGCGTGTAATAGTCGGCGAACACCAGCTTGCGCTCCTTCGCGAACTGTCGAAGCCAGTCATTGAGCTGCCGGACCTGCTCGGCAGGCTGAAGATCAGGTCGCCACATGAAGCGATCCGCTGGCGGGATGCTCGCGAGGATCACCTTGATCTTGTTCGCCTGCGCAAGATCCACCATCGCCCGGATGTTGTTCTTGTAGTCCTCCGGGCTGCTGGGACCGGTGTTGGCAGCAAGATCGTTGGTGCCGGCCATGATGTGGACCACGCTCGGGCGCAGAGCGATCACGTCCTGGTAGAAACGCAGCAGCATCTGCGGGCTGGTCTGACCGCCGATCCCGCGGTTCACGACGCCCGCGGCGAACAGCGATGCATCGCCGACGCTCCAGCCTTCCGTGATGGAGTCGCCCATGAAGACCACACGAGGACGTGGACCTTGGGAGATGGCGGCGCTGTCGGCCTTGTAGCGGCAGAGATTCGCAAAATCCCGCGCCTGCTCCTCGGCGCGTTTCTTCATGTAGGCAGCGCGCTGCTCATCGTTGAACTGCGGCATGGCGGCCGGCTTGGCGCCGGGTTTCAGCAAGGCTTCCAGCAGGCCCGGCGGCGGCGCTTCCCGGGTGGCGGGACAGGGATCATCGATCATGCGCGGCGCAGGTGCGGGTTCGGCTGCGCTCGCAGCGGATGCATTCAGGGCCAGTACACCCAGGATCGCGATCAGCGATGGAGGATTCTTCAAGACAGTTCTCCTCGACATTCTGCGGGCGATGTCGCGTGGTTCTACGTTCTCAGGATCAGGTAGCTTTCAGGAAGCCGTTCATGCGCAGCCAGGCGAGGAATTGTTCCGACCAGAGCTGCGCGGTTCCGGTGGCACGCATGCCGAATCCATGCCCGCCCTGCTGGTAGAGATGAAACTCCACGGGCTTGCCGGACTGGCGCCAGCTGTCCAGCAGCCCGATCCCCGAGCGCCCGAACAGAGGATCGTCGGCGGCCAGTGCAGCAAACAGCGGCGGTGCATCCGCCGGCACGCTCGTTGCGGCCATCGGTCCGTAGATCAGGCCGATGAACGCCGGATGTGCGCCCTCGTGCTGCGCCAGTGCCACCGACAGCGTGTTCCTGGCGCCCGCCGAGAATCCAATCATTCCCAGGCGATCCGGATCGATCTTCCACTCTGCCGCCCGCGAGCGGATGAGCTTGAGTGCAGCGATGCCATCGTCGATCGCCGGCTGAAAGGCGGGAGGTGCGCTCGCGCCCGGCCCGCTGCGGAAGGCAGCACCGATCCGCTCGCGACCGAACCGGTCGAACTCCGCCTCGTCACCGGGTGTCGGGATGATGCGGTACTTCAGGACGAATGCCGCAACACCGTGGTCGGCAAGCCATTGCGCGACGTCCCAGCCCTCGTTCCTGATCGACAGCATCATGAAACCGCCGCCAGGGGCCACCAGCACCGCCGCACCCGTGGCCCGGGCAGGATCGGGAATGTAGGGCAGGATCGTCGGCTCGATGACGTTGCGCACGACGATGTCATCGCCCATCAGGTTCCAGCGCTCGGCCTTTGCGCCGCCCTCGAGCTTCGGCGCACCCGAGGCGTACAGGGGAATCTCGCCCGGCTTGTGTATCGGGTCAGTCAGACGGGGAACCGGAAGCACCGGCCCTGGCGCAGCCTGTGCCCACGCGTCAACGGAAACGGCAATCGACAACAGTGCCGCGAACAGCACGCAGGCCGGATGGTTCTTCATGCTCTTTCTCATAACTTGTCGACAGTGATTCGTCATGACGTCATTGTTCAGAGCCGCTTGCTCTGCACCGTCCACGCAGGGTCGCCGCAAAGTCCGCACTCCTTGCCCGTGAAATATTTCGACGCTTCGGCGTCACCCTTGAGTTGCCAGTCGAGCCACTTCACGGCGACCGTCGCGGCAGGACCGCCATTGGGCTTGAGGAACGTGCCGCCATGTCCCACCGGAAGGTTCGCGACCATCGCGGGCACGTGCTCGATCTGATTGTAGTCGTCCATGCCATTCTCATAGGCGATGTCCGTCGGCCCTCCGAGAATGTAGAGCACCGGCGTGTGCAGCTTCTTCAGCGTGTCCTTGCCGATATCCATACCGGGTTGACCCGCAAAACCCTGCTTGAAAATGCCGCTGTTGTGAATGATCGCGGTGCGCACCCGCGGATCGGCGGCGATCTGCAGCGCCTGCAATCCCCCGCAACTCCAGCCCGAGACTGCGACTTGCCCTGGATCGATCCGCCCGAAGTACGGGCTGCCTTCGCGCGCGTTCTCGGCAAGCGCCCAGTCGATCGCATCGCGCAGCTGCGATGCCTGTGTTGCCGGCGGCGGCAATGTGCGCGGCATGCCGGCCGCGGGCGGCGGCGGCATCGGCGGCGCCGCATTCGGCGGTGCGCCCGGGCCGCTCAGAATTTTGCCGCTCGCGATGGCGAGATAGCCGTGCGATGCAATCTCGGAAAGATGAAAACGCGCGCCCGCGCCATCGGCGGCACAACCGCCGTTGCCCCAGGCCAGCACACCGAGCTTGCGGCTACCGAGCTGCGACAGGTCGGCCGGTCGATACACGACGTGGTCGGGCAGCGACGGCACTTCTTCCTTGATCGCGGGATAGGACCCGGTGCCGGGAGTATCGGGCAGCTTCGCGAAAGCTTCCAACTCGGCGCGCACCGCGGCGGGATCGAATGCCGGCGCAGCAGCCTCTGCTGCATTTGCGACGGAGCCAACCACCATGGCCGTCACGACGGCGAGCAATAGCGAACGATTCGTCATACGTAAGTTCCTCTGCACATTTCATGCATCATCGATTCGTCGATCACGATCCGCTCGCCTGGGTCGCTTTCTTTTCCAGCAGATCGCAGGCATCGCGTCTGAGATCCCTGCCCGACAGGACATTGCCTGGAACCGCGCTCGACAGTCGCACATACGAACGCTCGTTCTGAGTGAGTTGCGGCCATCGCGGCAGTCCGGGTCCATTGGGATCGCCGTTCCTGGCGAAGTTCGTCCAGTAGGAAACCATCACGTCCGACAGCGCGCGATCCGCCGGAGTGAAGTGACCACCGAACGCGCCCTGCTCGAGCAGATTGCCGAACACGTATGGAAGCTCATAGGAATGCGCCGCGCCGTCGCGTTCGCGACCCGGCAGCGATTGTTCGAACTGGTATGAAAATACCGGCAGACCGGTGGCGGCGTGTCTCGCTGCCGTGATGACGGCGCCGCACCGCAGGCTCGTGTCTGTCACCCACTGCGCGGCCGGCGTACCCGTCACGGGATCGGATGCTGCGCCGAGATAGAGCTTCGATGCCTGCGGTGCGAGTTCACCGTAGAACTCCTCGATCGCTTTCGGCAGTTGCTCGTCGCTGACTCGACCGAGGCCCTCACGCGCATTGTTGCCGATCATCAACGGCACCCGATGCTCTTCGTGCCGCGCGAATGTCGCCGAGGGATCCGCGAGCAGGACGTGGCCGTCGACGATCGGCCCCAGGAAGGCGCCGGGCGAGTCGGACGCGAATCGAGTCCAGCGCTGCAACAGCGCCTCCGCCGATAGATTGCGAAGCGCTGCGGCATCGAGTTCGCCGGCAAACCGCTGACCGATCGCCTCGGCATCCTGCAGTGAAGAGACGCGCACCGGCCAGATGACGGAACCGCTCTGGATGATCGCGCTACGCAACAGCCCTTTCGAGAGCGGCGATGTCAGCGCCGCGGTGACACTCATGCCACCGGCCGACTGTCCGAAGACGGTGACCTTGGCCGGGTCGCCGCCGAACTGCCCGATGTTGGTCTGCACCCAGCGCAGGGCCGCCTGTTGATCAAGCAGTCCGTAATTTCCAGATGCCTTGTACGGCGCCTCGTCAGTCAACGCCGGCTGCGCGAGAAAACCGAAGACGCCAAGGCGATAGTTGATCGTGACGACCACCACGCCTTTCGCCGCGAGCCGGTCGCCCGCGAAGACCCGGTCGGTGCCCGAGCCACCCGTGAATGCACCGCCGTGAATCCAGACCATGACGGGCATTTTCGCCGTCTTGCCGAGTTGCGGTGTCCACACGTTGAGATACAGACAGTCTTCGCTCGCCGTCGCAACGATCGATGCATTCCACCCTTGCGCGGCCTGCGCGCAGGCACTGCCGTAGCCTGTCGCTTCACGCGTGCCGTGCCACGAGGATGCGGGCTCGGGCGCGCGCCAGCGCAACGCACCTACGGGAGCGGCTGCATAGGGGATGCCAAGGAACGCGGCGCCCTGCTCACCGACGGCGGTACCGCGCAACTCTCCTGTATTCACCGTGACGACCGGCGATGCGGCGAGCGCGGTTCCCACGAGCAGCATGCCGAGCGCCAACAGTGGAATGCAGCGCGAAGTCAGCACGGAGAATGTCATCGTCGGGACGCACTCAGAATGGAACTAGCCGGCGAGCAGGCGTCGCGCCTTGCCCGCAGGATCGTTTTCCACCCGCACCTTCGTGTCGAACACCATCGTCTGCACGCTGGTCGAATCGAAGGCCGGCCATTTGAGATTGGCCTGGCTGGGCGCGCCGGTCCGGGCGAAGTTGACGAAGGCACCGCTCATCGTCTTCGCGATGCCCCGCACCGCCGGTGTGTTGCCGGTGAGTGTATCCGCGCGATCGGCGCTATCGAATGCGCCGGGAATGTCCGCCCCGTGCGGCACGCCGATCTGGCCGTCGAGCAACGGTGTCGCCCAGGTGTACCAGTACATGTACACGGGCGCACCCTTGAGCGCTTCCTGCTTGCGTGCCTGTTCGACCGCCAGGTTGCGCATGCCCATCCCGCCGATGATGGCGCCGATGTCGATCAGCGACAGGTCGGGATAGTCGGCGCGCAGGGCCGCGACGATCTCCTGGGCCTGGTCACGCCGCGGCGGCGGGATGGCATTGACGATGGTTTCTTCGTCGAAGGAGAGCGGAATGCGCCGGAACTCGTCGCGCACATTGCCGATGATCATGGGCACATGCGCCGAGATGCGCGGCGCGGCGGTCTCCCAGGCCTCGGGCAGCACCTGCCCGTCCACAAGCGGAGAGAAGCGCGGTGCACCGAACATTTCGCCGCCGGGCGGCGAAAGACGACGCGCGGCCGCCTCGCTCGCGGCGAGCAATCGTGCCGGGTCCACGGCCTGCAGCGCCTGCAGATCCCCTGCGGCGATACCCAGCTCGCTCACGGTCGTCGCCGCGAGTTCCTCGCTTCTGCGCGACCCGGATGGGAACGAACCGCTCATGACGATCGCACGGTGAAACAGTCCCTTGGCGGCCGGCATCGCCATCAAGGTCGACACTTTCCCGCCGCCGCCCGACTGTCCGAAGATCGTGACGCGCGACGGATCGCCGCCGAACGCCGCGATGTTGTCGCGCACCCACTCGAGTGCAGCCACCAGGTCCAGCATGCCTGCGTTTGGCGATGCCTCATTGGCCGCGGCGCCGAACTTCGAGAGGTTCAGAAATCCGAAGGGACCGAGGCGATGGTTGACGGTCACGACCACGACGCCCTGCCGCGCGAGATTCTCGCCGTCATACGCCGGCGTTTCATGTCCCGATCCCGACGTGAAGCCACCACCATGCAGCCACACCATGACGGGCAGATTTGCCTTGGCGCCGAGCTGTGCGCTCCAGACGTTCAATCGCAGGCAATCCTCGCCCTGGTGGACGAAGAGTTCGTCCATGGCGAAGCGCTGATAGTCAGGCGTCGTTGCCACCGAGCTCTGCTGCGGACAGATGGGACCGAAGAGCAGCGCGAGCCGGACATCGTCCCACGGCTTGACGGGGCGCGGCGGCATGAAGCGGTTGGCGCCGCTCGTGTCCGCACCATAGGGAATGCCCTTGTAGATGTAGATATCGCCGCGCTTGAAACCGCGGACTTTCCCCGCGCGCGTGGCGACGATCGCCTCCGTCGGTGTCGACACACCCGCTCGACCCGCCGCCGCGACGCGACTCGAGGTGGCCGCGTCGGCAGTGCTGCTCATCCCGATCGCCAGCGAACCGATGCCGGCGGCTCCAAGTAGCTGACGTCGTGTCAATCCTTCGCGCAACGCGCCCCCGTCCGCTTGAATGTCCAGATCACGATCGAAGGTCATATGGCCATCATCCCGTTCCGGTGATTCTCAAAAAACAAAGCGCACCGCATGAACGAAGCGAAGTCGGATCCTTCTCGCGTTCGTCCACACGGTGCTGGTTGCCGCCTAGAACTTCACATCGAGGCTCACGCCGACCTGGCGCATCGATGCCGCAGTCACCCAACCCGAGACGCCGTTTACGTATCCGTTCGGCGCACTCGGATTCATGCCCGGCCCGGTAAACGACGGCCCACCGAACAGCGTGATGGGCACGGGCTCATCGGTAAGATTGCGACCGAACAGCGCGACGCTCCACTTGCCGTCGGCTCCGCGCACGCCCAGTCGCGCACCGACATCCCAGTACGACGGATAGACGAAGCGCTGATCGGCCGTCGGCCCCATGCGGATTTCGGAGCGATACACCGTGTCGGCCGCGAGGAAGCCTTCGACAGCACCGAATGAATGCGAGTAGTCACCCGCCAGCGAGAATTTCTGCTTCGGTACGCCCACGAGTTGCTTGTTGCCCAGGTCCGTCGTGCCGCCGTTCAGATTCGCCGGATCGTAGCCCGTCCAGTTCGACGGGTATTCGGCGATGTTGTAGATGTATCCGCCTGACAGCGTGAGATTGTCGGCAGGACGCCCGTACAGCGCGAGTTCGACGCCCTTTGTCTTTACCGACGGCACCGATTCGCCCATGCATGCGAGCACGCCCGCGGGATTGATCGCGCATCGCTGGCCCTGGAAGTTCTTGACGTCCGTCAGGAACAGGCTCGCATCGAAACCAAGCTGGCCGCCGAGCAACCCGCCCTTGATGCCGAGTTCGTACGCGGTGGGCTTTTCAGCCTCGATGATCGTTGGCGGCGAACCCTGCTCTGCAGGTGACACCTGCGGACCTTTGTAGCCGCGCGTATACGTCACATAGCTCGTCAGATCCGAGTTGAAGCGGTACTGCAGGCCGAAGCGACCGGACACGTCATCCTCTTCGACCGAGCCGAACGTCGGTATCGGATTCGGAGTATTGAGATCTCCAGTCGAGCTGTCTTCGATCTCCTGGTGGGTGTAACGCAGTCCCGCGATCACGGCAAACTGCTCCGACACGTTGTACGTCGCCTGGCCGAACGCCGCGTAGGATTCATTCGTCGTATCGGTGAAGTTGCGCGAGTCCACCGGATTGAGGATGTCGAACGGCGGAAACGGCAGCGTGACCCGGACGTGGAACGCGCCGCCGGGCGCGAAACCCCCTTCATCTTCGTAGTTCGAATAGAAGACGCCCGCGACATAGTCGAGCTTGTTCGTGCCCAGCGAGGCGACGCGCAACTCCTGGCTGAACTGGCTCGCCTCGCGGATCTGGCCGACCTGAAAGATCTGCGTCGGCTCGCTCGCCAGCCCCTTGATGTCGAAGCCGCCCGGCTCCGACTCCACCTTGCGATAGCCGGTGATCGATGTGAGCACCACATCGCCGATGCCGACGTCAAACTGCGCGGAGGCGCCGTAGTTCTTCGATTCGAACTGGTTCACCTGGCTGCCGCAGCGCTGGTTGTTTTCGAATCCCGGCGTGATTCCGCACGCTGCGAGCGCAGCGGTCAGCGCCGGGTTCGCATACACATAGTTGAACGACGGATCGCTGAAATTTCGGTCCGTATGCGCGTAATCCGCGATCAGGTTCATCTCGAAATCCCCCGACGGCGCGAACCGGTAACGCGCGCGTACGCTCGCGTCCTTCTGGTCGCTGTCCTCGCCGGTGAAATTGTTGCGCTGGATGCCTTCAGTCTGCTGGTACGTTCCGCTGATCCGGATCGCCTGGGTTTCGCCGAGCGGAAGATTCACGACACCGCGCGCCACCTTCTCGCCGAACTTCGAGCCCAGATCGCCGTCCCCCGAATACTCGAGACGCCACTTGGTCTCGAAGGCGTCGGGATCGGGCGCAACGGTCGTCATGTTGATGACGCCTGCCGACGAAGTGAGTCCGAACAGCGTGCCCTGCGGGCCGCGCAGGACTTCCACACGCTGCATGTCGAAGATATTCGAGACGTTGACGTTGCCCTGCGGCACGCCGTCCACGACGATACCGACCGCGCCTTCCGCCGAACGCGTGAACGAGTTCGTGCCGATGCCGCGGATCTGGCCGCCGCCGCCGGGTCCGCCGAACGCCTGGACCATTTCGAGCGAAGGCGACGTCCGTGCCAGATCCTCGATCGAATACACATTCTGATTGTCGAGCTGCGCCCCATCGACGACGGTCACGGAGATGGGCACGTCCTGCAGTTTCTCGACGCGCTTCTGCGCCGTCACGACGATCTCTTCGAGAAATGTCGCCGTCGCTTCCCCTGCCTGCGCGGCGCTCGCGCCTGCGAGGCATGCCACGACTGCCGCGGACAGGCCGCTGGAATACTTCACTCGTTTCATTTCTCCCCCCGAGTCTTGTTTATGGAGATGCGCCGATTGGATCCGCAAATGATCCATGTTTGGACACTACGGACGGGACATTCCGTGGAGAAGTCGTATGTACGGACGACAACTTACTTCCAGACCGAATGATTGATATGACGCACGACAACAACCCTGCGAGCGTCAGCGATGCAGCGCGATGAAGCCCTGGATGATCGTCGTCAGCGTTTCGTCGCCCGTATTGACCGAATAGAGCTGCGTGAGATGGTTGTGGCCACGCACGACTTTCAGGTCGGGATTGAAACCGTGGTGCTTCACGAGCGCCGCGAACAACTGACCGGCCTGAACCTGCATCTGCGGCATGTCGAGTTCCGCATAGGTGATCAATGTGGGCAACGGCGGCGCATCGATCAGCCGCACGGTCGACATCTCGCCATAGCGCGAAAAGTCGGTACCGAAGTACGGCTCGTTGCGCGGATCCGGCGTCGCCACGCCGAACTGTCGACGTGCCCGATGCTCGAGTTCGACGTCGTAGACGCCGGAAATGAGCACGAGGCCCGCCGCATGGAGGCCGCCCGGCGGATGGAATCGCCGGATCAGCGCCGCCGCCGCCGCATGCGCAGCGCCTGCAGATTCGCCGACCAGGAAGATCCGTGCGCCATTGCCGCCGAATCGCGCAGCATGCTTGCGCAGCCAGGTGAACGCGGCCACGGCATCCTCGGCGCCCGCTGGCCAGGTCGCGTGGGGTGCGAGACGATAGTTTGCGACACCGACGACGAGGCCGTGCCGGGCGAAGTACTGTCCGATGTTCTCGCGTTCGGCTTTGTCGCCGCGCACGAATCCACCGCCATGCAGGAACAGCAAGGTGTCGCAGCCGTCGACAGACTGCTCGGGACGGTAAACGTCGATCCGATGACGCACATCCTCGCCGTAGCTCTGATCGCGTTCGACGACGACGCCATCACGCCGCTGGGAACTCAGCAACGGCCCATAGATGGACTGCGTGAACGCCATGTCGAGCACCGCACCATGGGCGCGAATGCGTTGTTCGATGTCCAGCGGGACTTCGGGTTGGTCCGGTCGTCGCGTGCTCATAGATTCCGCAATCGTTGATTCCGCTGTCATTGCCAGGCGCGTGTCGTGCGACTACTGCAGACCGGATGGCGGCTTGTGGAAGCGGCCATCCTTCATGATGGCCAGCAGATTGTTCCGGTCCTGCAGCACCGCAACGTTCGTGGTCGGGTCACCGCGCACGAGCAACAGGTCCGCCAGGTAGCCCTCCTTCACCTGACCGAGCTCATGCCTCATGCCCATGAGTTCGCTGCCCCACTGCGTCGCCGCGACGAGCGCCTCGGTTGCGGTGAAGCCCAGATGGCGCACGAACAATTCCAGGTCGCGCGCATTGCGCCCGTTCGGATTGAACGGAAATCCGTAGTCGCCACCCGGCAGCAGTCGTATGCCGCGCTTGCGCAGTTCCGGCGCCAGGCGTTGCTGGTGCTCCAGCACGATCGCCGCATCGGCCTTCATGTGGCTCATGTCGAAGTGCGGCGGCGGCGACGCATCGAGCGTTGCCTGCACGATGCCGATGGAAGGAGCGACGAACATCTGGTCGCGCCTCGATTCCAGAAGGTCGATGGCTTCCGCATCCGCGTAGGTGCAGTGATAGAGGATGCGAAAGCCGTTGCGCACGCCCTGCTTCACCGCCTCTGCTGCGTGAGCGTGCCCTGTCAGCCAGACATCCGACGCACGCGCCTGCTCCCCGGCGGCAGCCACTTCCTCGGGGGTATAGAGCAGTTGCATCGACGCGCCCGGCTTCAGCGCGCTTTCGCCGGAAAGCAGAAACTTCACCGACTTTGCGCCGATCTCCGCACAGGACTTCACGAAAGCACGGATGGCCTCCGGGCCGCTGCCATGCTCGGCGACGTTGCCCGGCGCGAGCCGCTGGTCGTCAGACGGCGGCTCGCGCTCGATGGACGACGGCACGAGACGCGGCCCCGGCAGACCGCCGCTATCGATGTGCGCCTTCAAGGTGACTTCGAGCGTCTTGCCCAGCGCTCCGCCCGAATAGGCACTGGTGAAGCCGTGATCCAGCAGGATTCGCGCATTGCGCGCAGTCGTCAGCAGCAGATCCTCCGGCGGCAGCGACATCCCCGGCACGAATCGCTCCACCGAACTTGGCCAGGACAGGTGGGCATGCGCTTCGGTCAACCCGGGCATGAGCGTGGCGCCCTTGCCATCGACAACCGTCGCAGCCTTCTTGATTTCTGCGGACAGCGGCGCCGTCGCGCCGGCGGCGACCGCAGCAATTCGATTGTCGCGGACCAGCACCTCGCCGGCATACGGCGCGCGTCCCGAGCCGTCGAAGATGCGTACATTGGTAAACAGGACTGCGGACATGGTCGCTCCGGAACGTCGTGGCTCTAACAATCGATCTGGATGATCTGCTTCGGCGTCGAGTGCAGGCAGGCCGATACGCCGTTCTCTTCTATTAAATAGATATCGGTGTTGTGGACGAACAGACGCTCGTTGAGCACACCGGGGTGACAGACGATGGCCATGTCCTGGGCGATGCTCATGGACTCATCGTTGCGCACCAGGGGTCTCTCCACCATGTCATAGCCCATACCGTGAATGCTCAGCCGCCGCTCCTGCGGCAGGTGCTGCTTCTGCAGGTACTCGTTGTGCCGGGCATGGATCTCGGCGCAGGCGGCACCGGGTTGCAGCAACGAGAGCGCGTAGCGCTGGGCGTCGATGACCTGCGCATGCACGTCGCGCAACTCCTGCGAAGGCGCGCCCAGCACGAAAATCCTGGAAAGCTCGGTGTAGAAACCGCCTGCTCCGTTGTTCTCCACGAGCAGTGAATACACATCGCTGCGCTCCAGCGTTCGACCTTGCATGGATCGCGGACGAAAGCTGGCCGCCTGGCCGGGCGGCGCGGAAGAGCAAAGAAAAATTCCCTGCTCGCTGCCGAGCGTCTGTCCGATGTACTGCGCGTAAGCGGCGATCTCGAAATCCCGCAGCCCCGGCCGGACGTACTCGGCGACGCGTGACATCACCGCATCCTGCATCGCCGCGACTTCGCGGATGCAGGCACGCTCCTCCGGACTCTTGATCGCCTTCAAGCGATCGACTTCTTCCGTGAAATCCACGATCTCAACGCCCGCAGCCGACAATGTGGTGCTCAGATGCCGACCGAAGCTGTGATACATCGCAGCCGGAGCGACCAGACCGACCCGACGGGCACCGAACTGCTGCAGTTCACGGACCACGATCGCGGCGTCGTAGTGTCCCGTGTAGTGAACCGAGGGATAGCTCGGCGTCGTCAACCGTCGCGCGATGCCTGTCCTTGCGGCCTCCTCGTCATCGGCGATTCGCAAACCGTCAAAAGGCCCCTGCTCGACCAGCGACATCCCACCTTCGAGCGGGTACACGACGGCCGAGGGATACCCATTGGTCGCCGGCTGATTGGTAAACCAGCGAATGTAGCCGCCGACCCAGTCACTCGAATTCTGCAGCACCAGTGCGTCAACGCCCGCATACCGCATGCGCTCTCTGACCAGACGCAGGCGCCGTCCGATCTCTGCTGCAGAAACGGCATTGACGGAGCGGGTTGCCCTTACCGTCGCGGTCATGCATGCACACCGAACGCGAGCGCCGCCGCTGTCCAGCGCCGGTATACCCGTCTGACGGGCCACATGTACTTGGCAGTAATCGTGATCATCGAATCCCGGTTGAACGTCAACGCTGCAAGCGCAATGCGCCTGAAGCAGAGCCTACGGGCGAGTCACTGTTCGCAGGAAGTCGGTTGTACCGACGTGTTCATTCCGTCATGGCGAACGATGGTCGAAAGGAAGAAAATTTCCACGGAGAACACGGAGAGCACGGGGACAAGAAAAACACCCGGAAAATCCGTTCTTCTTCCGACCCCGTGTTCCCCGTGTCCCCCGTGGAGATTCTTCGTCTTCGGATCGGGATCACGGGACTCGACACTCAGGTGCCATCAATCGCCGGGATGGAGCTGGTCAGTACCTGGGTCAGCCACGCCCTGCCCGGATCCCGGTCGCGATACTTGTGCCATTGGAGCAATTCAACCAGTCGGGGCATCTCGATCGGTACCGGCAACAGCTTCAGCGGCATCAGCTCTCGGTAAACGCTGGCGAGGCGCCGGTGCATGATGGCGAGACGATTGGTGCCGACCAGCATGTGGGGCACGCTGCCGAACGTCGTGGCGATGACATCCACGCGGCGTTCGTGCCCGAATCGCTGGAAGAACCAGGCATCGATGGTCGGCGGACGCAGCGAGCCGAGCCGGGTGATGACATGTCCCATCGACAGGCACTGCTCGAGACTGATCTCATCGCCAACCGCCGTGTTGCCTGACCAGCACACACAGACATATTCGTCTTCGAAAAAGACCGTCGATGGATGACCTGGACGCACGAAGTTCTTCGGCAGGACCAGAAAATCGATTTCGCCGTGGGCGAGGGCTTCCCACGGCTCTTCATCGTTGGCCAGCAATTCGATCGTGACACCCGGCGCGTCCTGCGAGAGACGCCGCAGCACATGCGGCATGACAACCGTCGATACATAGTCGGACATCATCAGACGGAAGTTGCGCCTGGACGTTGCCGGATCGAACTGCGGCTTGATCTCGACCGTGGCCTGAACATTCAGCAGACAGTCGCGCACCGCGAGCTGCAGGCTCTCCCCCAGCGGCGTGGTCACCATGCGTCTGCCGATCCGGGTCAGCAGTTCGTCATCGAAGAACTCGCGCAGCCTCGCCAGGGCGCCGCTCGTTGCCGACGGGCTCAGATGCAGGCGGTCCGCGGCTCGCGTGATGCTGCGTTCTGTCAGCAAGGCATCGAGCGCCACCAACAGATTCAGATCGAGTCTGTGAAGATTCATTCTTTGATTCCCCCGAGAGCAATCGATATCGCATCGATCAGCCGGCGGCGTCAAGCCACTGCATGGCGATTCAGGTGTTGCCCGCACAGGGGGTAGCGCGACGAACGTCCCGCAAGGCGGCTGCGTTTCGGCCGGACCGAATAGTGGCGTCCGTGATTGCGAACCGTCCGCTGCGAAGCGACGCCTATAGTTGGACGACCTCGGTTGCGAGCAACGCAGCCGACATGACCACGACTCGATGAGGGGATCCCATGACTGGCTGGCAAGACGGCGACTGGCGCGACGAGCAACTGTGCAAGTTCGAGGAATCGAATCTGCAGAACAACATGGGACTGCAGTTCTATGACCTGAGCCACCCGTGGGGCCTGGGTCAGCCATGCTGGCCCTACTTCGAAGACGTGAAGATCGAACGCCTGCACGGCATGTCGAAATCGGGCGTGCTGACCCAGAAGATCACGACGGTCATGCACTCCGGCACGCACATCGACGCGCCGGCGCATGTCGTACCGGGCACGCCTTTCATGGATGAGGTGCCGCTGCCCTACTTCTTCGGTACCGGCGTCGTCGTGTCCATTCCCAAGAAGAAATGGGAAGTGATCACGGCGGCCGATCTCGAAGCGGCGCGACCGCAGATCCGCGAAGGCGACATCGTCATCGTCAACACGGGCTGGCACAAATACTACGGCGACAACCAGCACTACTACGGCTACTCGCCGGGCTTCTACAAGGAAGCCGGCGAATGGTTCGTGAAGCGGAAAGTGAAAATGATCGGCACCGATACGCAGGCGCTCGATCATCCGCTCGGCACCGCCATTGGCCCGCATGGCCCCGGCGCACCCAACGGCCTGCTGCCGAAGATCAACCAGGAATACGAGGCGCTGACCGGGCGCAAGGTGATCGAGGACTTCCCTGAATGGGAGCCCTGCCACAGCGCCGTGCTGTCCGCCGGCATCTGCGGCTTCGAGAACGTCGGCGGCGATATCGACAAGGTGACCGGCAAGCGCGTGACCTTTGCCGCATTCCCGTGGCGCTGGAAAAAGGGCGACGGGTGCATCGTTCGCCTGGTGGCCATCCTCGATCCGGGCCAGCAATTCCGCATCGAAAGCGGCAACGGCTGAGGATGGTTGACTGTTGGCGGTTGACTGTT
>CAYWHG010000016.1:1628-6542 GCA_964457865.1 uncultured Steroidobacter sp. | reverse complement strand
GCACCGAAGCATTTCGACATGCGCTCGCTGCGCCTGCAGGGATTCGAGGCCAGTCCGGCCGCATTTGCCTGGGTCGGCCTCTCGCACTTCCTGCCGGGCGGCGGCGCGCACATGGACGCAAGTCCGCTCGAAAAGATCTATGTCGTGCTGGCCGGCGCGGTGACCATCGAACTGGGCGACGGAACGACGCACGTCCTGCATGAACTCGACAGCTGCTTCCTGGCCGGCGGCGAGGCGCGTGCCGTTCGCAATGACGGCAACGCAGTGGCGACCATGCTGGTCGTGATGCCGCATCCGGAGCCGCGACCATGAGCCTGCCGTCAGTCGAGCCGTCGCGGCTGTTCGATGTCCGCGGCAAATCTGCCATCGTCATCGGCGCAACGGGTGCCTTCGGGCAGGTTGCCTGCGCCACCCTGGGCCAGGCCGGCGCGAGACTGACGATTGCTGCCGGGAATGCGCAGTCGCTTACAGAGCTTCAGGCAGATCTCGCCGCAGCGAGGATCACCTCTCAAGCCGTGGCACGCCGACCGAACAGCGAGGCCGACTGCACCGCCATCGTCGAAAGTGCCGTCAGCGCCTACGGCAGTGTCGACATCCTGGTCGTCGCCTCCGGAATGAATGATGTTTCGCCCATCGTCGAGATGGCGCCGGCGCGCTTCGACGCCGTGATGCAGGCCAATGTGGAAGGCGCCTGGCTCATCGCCCGCGCTGTCGGCAGCCAGATGATCGCGCAGGGACGCGGCGGAAAAGTAGTGTTCACCTCATCGGCGCGCGGCAAGCTCGGACATCCGGCGGGCTATTCCGCCTACTGCACCTCCAAGTCCGCGGTCGATGGACTCACCCGCGCGCTCGGTTGCGAATGGGGCAAGCACGGCATCACCGTGAATGCGCTCGCACCGACCGTATTCCGCTCGCCGCTGACGGCATGGATGTTCGCCGATGACGAACGCGCGACGAAGGTTCGCGAGGGATTTCTGGCGCGCGTACCGATCGGCCGATTGGGTGAACCCGAAGATCTCGCGGGACCGCTGCTGTTTCTCTGCTCGTCTGCATCGAACTTCCATACCGGTCACGTCGTGTACGCGGATGGCGGCTACACCGCAGGCTGACTCTCATGACGATTGCAGTCATCGGTGGCGGCTTGATGGGCGCAGGCATCGCGCAGGTCTTCGCCGCGGCGGGACACCGCGTGACCGTTTTCGAGCCCGATGCCGGCAGTCGCGACAGTCTCAGACGCCGCATCGCCGAGAATCTCACCGCCGTCGGCGGTGATCCTGGCGCAGTCGAGCGGATCGACGCCTGCAGCGTACTGGCCGACGCCGTACGCGGCGCCCGGTATGTAACGGAGGCGGCGCCGGAGAAACTCGAACTCAAGCGCGAGATCTTCGCGCAGCTCATCGAGCACGCGTCGCCGACGGCCATTCTTGCGAGCAATACCTCCGTGATTCCCATCGGACGTATCGCCGGCGGATTGCCGTCGGCGGAGCGGATCATCGGGACTCACTGGTGGAATCCGGCACCGCTGGTGCCGCTGGTCGAGGTCGTGCAGGCACCCTTCACCTCGTCCGCCACGGTGGAATCAACAATGACGCTGCTGGCCAGCATCGGCAAGCAGCCGGCGCACATCAGGAAAGATACGCCCGGCTTCGTCGCCAACCGCCTGCAGCATGCGCTCTGGCGCGAGGCCATCGCGATGCTGGCCGAAGGGATCTGCGATGCCGCGACGCTCGATCACTGCGTCAAGAACAGTTTCGGGCTGCGCCTGCCCGTTCTCGGACCGCTGGAGAATGCGGATCTGGTCGGCCTCGACCTGACGCTCGATATCCATCGCACGATCATCCCGGAACTCGATCGACACGCCGGTCCGCACGAGTTTCTGGCAGCCCAGGTGGCAGCAGGACGCCTGGGATTCAAGACGGGTGAAGGTTTCCGACCATGGACAGCGCAGGAAATGCAGGCGCTGCGCACGCGACTCACTGAACACCTGCTTGCCGCACGGACGGCCGCTCGATGATCGAGGCAAGGCCAGCAACTGCGCCGCGCCGAACCGACTGGACGATCGTGGCGCTGATGGCACTCGGATTCGGGCTGGTCGGTATCGACCGGTTCATGATCACGACGCTGTTTCCGGTGATCGCTGCGGATCTGCAGCTGGACTACGCCGACATCGGATTAGTCACCGGCGCACTCGCCTTCGCCTGGGGCCTCGCCGCGCTGATCATGGGCAACAAGGCGGACCGGCTCGGCCGCGGCAGCGTACTCGCCGGGTCGCTGTTCGTGTTCGCCGTGCTGATCGGCGCCAGCGGACTGGCCGCAGGCCTGGGCTCATTGCTGCTGGTACGTATCGCGATGGGCCTTGCCGATGGCGCCTACACGCCGGCATCGATCGCCGCGACCATCGAAGCCGCCGAGCCGCGACACCATGGTCTCGCGATCGGCATTCAGCAAATGATGCTGCCAGCGTTCGGGCTGGGGATCGCGCCGCTGCTCGTGACGCAGTTATTGCACGTCGTGAACTGGCGCTGGGTGTTCCTCGTGTTCGCCCTTCCCGGCTTCATTCTCGCCTGGCTCGTCTGGCGTCGACTGCCACGCCAGCCGGTCACTGCCGCGGTATCGGCCGGCGCCCTGAGCGACTGGAAGTCGGTGCTCGCGTTCCGCAATGTCCGCCTGGCCATGGTGCTGATGCTCTGCTGGCTCACCTGCCTGATGACAGCCAGCGCCCTGCTGCCGAACTACCTCATCGATCACGTCGGTCTCGCCTACGGCCAGATGGGTCAGGTGATGTCGTCCATCGGGCTCGGTGCCGCCGCAGGCACGCTCGCACTGCCGTGGCTGTCCGACCGCATCGGACGCAAGCCCGTCATGCTGCTGTCGAGTCTCGGCGGCGTATTCGCACTCATCATGCTGTCATCGACCGGTGCTGATCCGCAGCGGCTGTTTCTCTGGCTCTTCCTGGTTCATTTCTTCAACAACGCTGCGATCACCCTGACCGTCGGGCCGTTGTGCGCCGAAACGGTTCCACCGGCGCTGATGGCGACGGCATCGGGCGTCGTCATCGCGGTGGGCGAGTTGTTCGGCGGCGGACTGGCGCCTGTCATCGCCGGCTATACCGCCAAGAGCTTCGGCATCGACACCCTCCTGCTGCTTCCCATGGCGACGTTGTCGCTCGCATTCGTGCTGTCGCTGTTCCTCGTGGAAACGCGCCCGCGCGTGTCACGCACCCCTCTGAGTGTTCACTCTCCATGACCAGCCACAAAGCCATCATCACGTGCGCCATCACCGGCGCCATGCATACGCCGACGATGTCGGATGCCCTGCCCCTGACGCCCGAGCACATCGCGCGCGAGTCGATCGCCGCCGCCGAAGCCGGCGCCGCGATCATCCACCTGCACGCACGTGTTCCGGAAACCGGCCAACCCACCGGCGATCCCGAGGTATTCGCGCAGTTCCTGCCGACGATCAAACGCAGCACCGATGCGGTCATCAACCTGACCACCGGAGGCAGTCCCACCATGACCGTGCAGGACCGGCTTGCAGGTGCCGCGCGCTTTCTGCCCGAGATGGCGTCGCTCAACATGGGCAGCCTGAACTTCGCGATTTTTCCTGCCGCCAAACGCATCAAGCAATGGAAGTACCCCTGGGAGCAGTCGTACGTCGAGGACAGCGACGATTTCATTTTCCGCAACACGTTTCGCGATATTGCCTACATCCTTGAAACGCTCGGCGCCGGCGGGACCAAGTTCGAACACGAATGCTACGACGTCGGCCACCTGTACAACCTCGCGCACTTCCTCGATCGCGGTCTCGTAAAGCCGCCCTTCTTCGTGCAGATGATCTTCGGAATTCTCGGCGGCATCGGACCGGACCTGGACAATCTCCTGTTCATGAAGCGCACCGCCGACCGGTTGTTCGGCGCCAGCAGCTATCAATGGTCGGTATTGGCCGCCGGCAAGCATCAGATGTCGTTCCTCACGCAGGCAGCATTGCTCGGCGGCAACGTCCGCGTCGGACTGGAGGACAGCCTGTTTCTGGAGCGCGGTCGCATGGCCGCCAGCAACGCCGAGCAGGTGACGAAGATCCGGCGAATCCTGGCCGAGATGGGTCTCGAACCGGCCACACCCGCAGAAGCCCGCGCGATGCTCGGCCTGAAGGGCGCCGACCGGGTCAATTTCTGAGAAATGTCTGAATCAGGTTTTCCCGTGCCACACGATCCCGAACGTCTGCAACAGTTCCTGCAACCGACCAGTGTTTCCATCGCGGGCGCCGCCGAACGCGAGACGAGCGCCGGCGGTGCAGTCCTCCGGAATCTCGTTGCCAGCGGCTTCACCGGCCGGATCGTCCCGGTCAATCCGAAGGGCGGCGTCATTCTGAATCTGCCGGCCATCAAGTCGCTCGCGGAGGTATCACCCGCCTGCGATCTGGCGGTGATCGCCGTGCGCCCCGATCTCATCCTGGACGTCGTTCGCGAGGGCATGGCCTCCGGTCACCGCAACTTCCTCGTCTTGCCGGGCGGCTTTCATGAAGCGGGCCCCGAAGGTCAGGCGCGCGAAGCGCAACTGCGCGCGTTCGCCGAGCAGCACGACGTGCTGATCATGGGACCGAACTGTGCCGGTCTCATCAACATGCTCGATCCGGCGCGGGGATTCGCTGCCTCTTTCTTCAGAGATCTGCCGTTCCGCGGCCTCGATCCGACCCGGCCCGGCGTGGCCTTCATCTCGCAGTCCGGCGCCATCGCCGAAGAAGTGATCGCGAGCAGTCATTCGTCGCAGATTCCGCTCGGCTGCGTCGTCTCGGTGGGCAACGGCATGCATCTCGGCCTCGCCGATTTCATCGCCGGCCTGGCGGAGAATACGCATTGCGGCGTGATCCTGTTCTACGCGGAGACCGTCGGCGATCCCGACACCTTCATTCGCA
>CAYWHG010000016.1:0-1528 GCA_964457865.1 uncultured Steroidobacter sp. | reverse complement strand
CCCAGGAGCTTCGTGCCGCATTGCCGCCGGAGGCTACGGTGGCGAATCCTCTCGACCTGCTCGCCGATGCGCGGGAGGACCGCTTCGGCCTGACGCTGGAACGCAGCCTGCACCATGCCGGCTCGACCTTCGACGCCATCCTGATGATTCACGTCGTGCCGTTCATGGTGGATGGCACCCCGGTCATCGAGGCGATATCGAAGCTTGTTCCGGGCGCTCGCCTGCCCATACTCCACTCGATGATGGGAACCTTGCCGCACAAGCAGACCTGGTTCGCCACGCTCGAACACGCGGGCGTCCCCATGTTCAATAGCGCCGAAGACATGGCGACCGCAGCCGGAATTCTCAGCCGACGAAGCGAAATGTTCTGATCGTTGCGATTCCTCGCTTCGCATGAACTCGTTTCCACCCGGCACCGAGGCATGCGTACTGGACGCCGTCCACTGATGTGGCTCGGCAAAAAGTACTTACATCATGTAGGAGGTCGAGTATCGCCTTGAACACCGGACATCCGGAATTCTGATCGTCAGGCTTGCAATGGAAACGCAAACGATGCGACGTTACCCGTGATGCCTACGCGTGATGCCTGCGCGGACTCGGCTTGGTCCGCTGTCATCTCCATCCCAGTTCGAGAACGGCTCCACGCCCCGTACTCGAGTTTCAATCGCTCAAGGAGGCTGCGGCATTGATCACTCATATCGCCGGTCTTGCTGAACCACTTCGATTCTCGATTCCTGGCACCTCGCATCCATGGAGAAGCGGTCCAGCCATCGCGAGATGGCAGACCGTCCATTCAGCATGGCTGTAGTCGCTTGAGTTCACTGCGGCGGGCTGTATTTCGATTTGGAGGATTCATGTTGAAGTCTGTCCAGGCGCTCATTCCAGCGCGTCTTCGCCCCGCCGCCAGGCGGGCCTATCTTTCCAGCTGCAGCATCATGGATCTTCCGATGCGGCTGTTTCACCGCTCTGTGATTACTCCCGCCCTGCTGCTCAGTCGCTCCCCGCGCCAGAACCGAAAACTTGAAATCGGACCGGGCACCGACCGGATCGAGGGTTTCGAGACGCTCAACGTTGTGAGAGGGGCAAATGTCGACTACGTCCGGAACGCGTCGGGGCGGTTGCCGTTTCGCACCGGTAGCTTCGATATCGTCTACGCAAGCCACATCCTCGAGCACATCCCCTGGTATCTCACGCAACAGGTGCTGGCCGAGTGGGTACGGATCGTTGCCCCGGGAGGCCGTCTCGAACTATGGGTCCCCGATGGTTTGAAAATCTGCAAGGCATTCGTTGAAGCCGAGGAGAACGACTCTCGCGACTACGAAAGTGATGGCTGGTTTCGCTTCAACGATGAAAAGGATCCTTGCCGCTGGGCCTCCGGGCGAGTCTTTTCATATGGGGATGGTGTGGGCACGCTCGGGCATCAGAACTGGCATCTCGCGCTGTTTTCCTATCGCTATCTGGAAAAAGTGCTGAAGCAGGCGGGGTGCCGCGAAGTGGAGAAGCTGAGCAGATCGCAGGTGCGTGGATA
>CAYWHG010000015.1:2436-50824 GCA_964457865.1 uncultured Steroidobacter sp. | reverse complement strand
CTCCACACCGACACATTGAACTTGTGGATCAGATAGAACGTGAAGTAGCTGGTGAAGCTCGCGAGATAGAAGTACTTCGAGAAGATCAGCGCGACCAGGATCGACAGCGCAGCGACGGTCCTGCCGCGACTGAACGGTGCGGAGGTTGCGACGACCTTCTTGCGCGTCGCCTGCCGCTGGTTGTGGCGCACATACCAGCCGCCCACCTTCGCCAGCAGGATCATGCCCAGCAGCGCCGCCAGCGCGAACCACGCGACACTGCCCTGACCGTTCGGCAACACGATGAATGCTGCGGCGAGCGGACCGATGGCCGAGCCGGCGTTGCCGCCCACCTGGAAGACGGACTGGGCCAGTCCATGCCGGCCACCCGAAGCGAGTCGCGCCAGCCGCGATGATTCAGGATGGAAGATCGACGAACCGATGCCCGTGACCGCCGCGGCCAGCAGCAGCATCGGGAAGCTCGTCGCCTGCGACAGCAGCAACAGACCGACGAGCGTAAATCCCATGCCGCACGACAGCGCATAAGGCAGCGGACGCCTGTCCGTGAACCAGCCCACCATCGGCTGCAGCAGCGATGCAGTGAGCTGATAGACGAAGGTCACCAACCCGATCTGGCCGAAGTCCAGTTGCAGGCTCGTCTTCAACATCGGATACATCGCCGGCAGCAGCGACTGCATCATGTCATTCAGGAAATGACAGAAGCTCAGCGCGCCGAGCACCGCCACGGCCGTTGCCGCGGGGTCATGACGGGTTTCCACTGCGGTATTCATGGCGGGATTTCAGCATGTCACCCAGGGCCGCGCGATAGGCCTGCAGATGAAATTCCTCGCGAAGGTCACCGCCGTAATCCGCGAAGGCGGTACCGGGTTGGTCTGGGGTTTGCCGGGAGAGCCTGCTATAAGCAGGTCGCGGTTGGCGATCGCAGGCCACTGCCGCAGTTCGCTGATGGCACCAGCAAAAACACAAGGGAGACACGAATGAACTGGTATCTCGACGTACTCAAGAAATACGCGGTGTTCACCGGGCGCGCCCGGCGCAAGGAATACTGGATGTTCTTCCTGTTCAATATCATCGTGAGTGTGGTACTCGGAATCATCGACAGCCTGACTGGCACGACGAGCCTGCAGTATGGGGTCGGCCTGCTGGGCGGCCTGTATTCGCTCGCCGTCATCATTCCCAGCATTGCTGTCGGCGTCCGGCGTCTGCACGACACCGACCGCAGCGGCTGGTGGCTGCTGATCGGTTTCATTCCGCTGATCGGCGTGATCGTGCTGATCGTGTTCTTCTGTCTCGACAGCACTCCGGGCGACAACCGTTTCGGGCCAAACCCGAAGGGCGCCTGAGTCTCGCGGTCCGCTCCGGCGACGGAGCGGACCCACCCGCCGTTCAGTGCGGCATTTGGACGGCGTTCGCTGCGCGCTGGCGAAACAGTTCCGCCAGTGCATCGTTCCCCGCAAGATCGGCCGCGGCCCGGTAGGCCGCAGCGGCATTCGCATGATCGCCGAGCGCCGCATGCAGTTCGCCCAGCGTCGCCCGATACAGCAACGAGCCCTGCAGCGACTGCAACGATGCATCCGCATTGAGCCGGTCCAGCGCCGCATTCGCTCCCTGCGCATGGCGCAGCGCGATGATGCGATTCAGGCTCACGACGGCGCTCGGATACAGCTCATCGAGCGCATCGTAGTGATCGAGAATCTCCTGCCAGTCAGTCGTCGCGAAACTTTCGGCGCGCGCATGCGCCGCGGCGATGGCGGCTTCGATGTGATAGCGCGATACACAATTGCCGCCGATGGCGGCATCGAGATGCAGGAAGCCCCCGGCAATCAAGGCGCGATCCCACAGCCTGCGGTCCTGACGGGCCAGCGGCACGGGTTGGCCGCCGGCATCGCTGCGGGCAGGCAGGCGCGCGGCGGCGAAGCACAGCAATGCAGCGAGCGCCAGCGTCGGCGGTTCATTCGTCGCCGGATGCGCTGCCAGCAGCCGCGCGAGCCGCAGCGCATCCATGCACAGCAGCGGCCGCGACCACTCTTCATGGCGCGTGCTGAGATAGCCGGCATCGAACAGCAGATAGATCGCCTGCAGGATTGTCGGCAGACGGTCCTCCGCCAGTTCGCGCACCGGTGGCAGTTCGAAAGGCACGGCGCGATCGCGCAGTTCGCGCTTCGCACGGACGATGCGCTGCGCGATCGACTCCGGTGTTGTCAGCAATGCGCCGGCGATTTCAGCGACGCTCAGCCCGCACGCGAGCCGCAGCGTCAATGCCAGACGCGCCGCCGCCGGCAGTGCTGGATGACAGCAGTAGGCGATGAGGTTCAGCAGTTCGTCCTGCAACGCCTCTTCGCCTGTAAAAGTCGTCTGCGCGACGACTTCGGGTTCGTTCTCCACTGCTGCCGGCACTTCGAAGCGCGCACGCCGCAGGCGATCGGTCAGTGCATTGCGTGCCGCCGTGTGCAGCCAGGCAGGCGGGTTGCGCGGCACGCCCTGCAACGGCCAGGCGCGCATCGCCGCGACCAGCGCGTCCTGGACCGCATCTTCGACGATGTCGATCCGGGCCGCGCCGACCCGCCGGGTGAGCATGGCCACCAGCCGCCCTGCTTCATGGCGAAACAGATGGGCCAGCAGCCCCTGCGCCTCGCTCATGCCGGCTGCTCGCCTTCCACCGGATCGATCTCACGCACCTCCATCCAGCCGAAATCGAAGTGCGGGCAATCGGCCAGCGTGGTCTGTGCGGCAGGGTAGCTGTCGGCTTCGAGAATGAAGAAGCCGCTGATCACATCCTTGGCTTCGGCGAACGGACCATCGCTGGCGACGATCTGCTCACGCGTGCGCTGCAAATGCTTGCCGCCCTCGTCCTTCAGTTTTGCGCCGGTCTTCACCCGGCCGCTGGCGCGCAGGGTGGCGAACCAGGCCGAATAGCGGGCGACCACGGCCTGCATCTGGGCCGGGCTCATCTGCATCAGGGCAGCGGGATCTTCATGGAACAGGACGACAAAGGATTTCATGGCGCACCTCCGGTGGACGGATTCTGGAGCGGGCACGATTGCCCGGGTTCGCGGCTATGACGAACCGCGAGCGGAAGAATCGACCGTGGGGTGATTTTTTGCTGGCCGTACCGTTGTCAGAGAGGAACCGCTCTTCCAGCAAGCCCGATCCTCTGTTCTCCTCTTCGAATCGCTCGACGATGCCACTGTCGCAGTGAGTGTCGTGTCGGGAGAGCTTTGCTGGACCGTCGCGCGCAGGGATGCGCGCGCCGGAGCGTCCAGGGACGGATTCACCGCGTTCCAGCAAAGCTCTCCCGACACGGCGCTCACGGCATCGTGGCACCTTCCGAAGTTCCCTTCAGGCTGAAACCGGCCCCACAGGTCGCTTCACCGCCTGCATCCCCGCAATACGCGCATCCTTCTCATTCCACAGCTCATTGATCCATTGCTGCGCCTGCTCGCGCGCGAGTGGATCGGTCTCATAACTGCCGGTAGCGATGGCGGCGGGAATCGGCAACTCGCGCACATGGACGCGCACTTCGGGGATGCGATCGGCGAACAGGTCCTTCAACGTGTTGCGGCCATCCGGATAAACGATGGTCACGTCGAGGATGGATTGCAGCGCATCGCCGAGCGCGTTGATCACGAACGCCACGCCGCCGGCCTTCGGCCGCAACAGATAGAGAAACGGCGATTCCTGCTGGCGATGTTTCGCCGGCGTCAGGCGCGTACCTTCGACGAAGTTCATCACCGACACGGGGATGTGGCGGAATTTTTCGCAGGCGCGGCGCGTGGCTTCGATGTCGCGGCCCGCGAGTTCGGGATGCTTCGCCAGCGTCTCTTTCGAGTAACGCTTCATGAACGGGAAATCGAGCGCCCACCACGCGAGCCCGAGCAGCGGCACCCAGAACAACTGGCTCTTGAGAAAGAAACGCAGCAGCGGAATGCGGCGATTGAAAATCGCCTGCAGCACGGGGATGTCGACCCAGCTCTGGTGATTGGCCAGCACGAGGTAGTGGCCGTCGTCGCGCAGCGTTGCATCGACCTGGACCGTGAAACGCATGCGGGTCAGCGAGCGGATCGCGGCGGAATTGACCGCGATCCAGCTTTCAGCGATTGCCATCAGTACGTAATCGCAGACGCGGCGAATCGCACGAAGCGGCACACAGGCCTTGATGACCGCAATGACGAGCAGCGGGGTGACATGCAGCACCGTGCTGACGATCAGCAGTAGTGCGGCCACGGGCACCCGCAGCCAGGTCGGCAGAGGAATTCGCATCCCGCGAACTATGCGGGTCAGGTGGCGTTGTCGGCAACCGCGGGGACGGTCGCAGCGGCGTGTTGCAATGTCACCGGCACAGCGTCGCCGCCGGGTCCGAGACGGCCGATGATCGGCAGCTTGAGCGACAGGCTGCGCGGATCGACGCCGAACGTCAGGCCCAGCAGATTCAACTCCACGCCCTCCTCCACGCCGACCAGCACGCCGGCAAGACCGAACAGATTCACCTGTCCGCCCGTACCGCTCGGCGTGCTGCCGACGGATTTCAATCCGAGATAGTCCTTGCCGATCGCGGTGGGCGGCAGATCGACGCGCAGCTCCGGGACTTCGCGCGCCACGAATGCGGTGAACGTGTTCGAGTTCGGTCCGGGCCAGACGCGATAGGCATCCGGATAGGGATAGCGCTGCACGGCGTCTTCGATGCGATCGATGAGGGCGTCGACGCCGTCGCCGCGCACATCGCTCAGCAGTTCGGGACGATTGCCGTACCAGTAGCCGTCGGCGGGCCGGTCATTGCGCACGACCACGACATTGCCGGTGCGACGCAGGCGATAGCCGATGACTTCGTAGATGAGGAATTCGTCGGCGTTGCTGCGCTTGGCGGCGATCCAGGTGTGCACGCCGAAGTAGCCTTTCCAGCTCACGGTGCGCGCGGAATACACCTGTACCACGGCCTGCGGCGTCGTTGCCGGATCGGGCGCGAGGCCGGACGGCCCGCGCTCCGCAGATCGCCAGTCGCGCGCGCCGGTAACGGTCAGGCAGCCAACCGCGAACAGACAGCCGAGAGCCAGCAACAGGAAACGGATTTTCCGGGTGGGAAGCATCTGCAACGAACGCCTTGGAAGTATTGTGAAACCGCGAACCCTACTGTGCCGAAGCTCGGACCGTTCGGGTAGCGACTCGTTCCGCAACGGCAACGAAACGCGGGATTCGCCGGGGTCGATACCACTCCACAATTCCCGACGCATCTGAAGTTGCGGCATCTCTGACCGTTCCGGAGAATCCGGGCATCTCACGGCCATCGCGATTCACTCCCCATGCGCATTCTGCTGTCGGCCGCCCTGGCCCTGTCGCTGTTACCGGGCTGTGACTCGCCGGCACCACCGACGCCACCCGCGTCGGCCGCATCGTTCGATACAGCCACGAGCGTCAAGGAACTCATGGGCTGGATGATCGATCCGAGCGCCGGGGCGATCTGGGGCGCAACCGGCTCCGAAGTCACGGAGGCAGGCACCCGGGATTTCGCGCCCACGACGGATGAGGAATGGACGCGATTGCGCAGTCATGCCGTCACGGTACTGGAATCCGGCAACCTGCTCATGCTGCCGGAGCGTGCCCGCGATCAGAACGAATGGCTGCGGCTGTCGCGTGCGATGACGGATACGGCGCGCACCGTGCTCGAAGCCATCGAGGCGAAGGACTCGCAGGCGCTGTTCGACACCGGCGGCGATCTGTACCAGACCTGCACGGATTGCCACGCGCTGTACCTGATTCCCGCCGGGCCGTCGCAGTGACGCGGCCGAGCGATTCGCCGGTCGCCCGCACGCTGCTCGCGGCAATCTTCCTGCTGTTTGCGGCGCTGGCGGGCGCGCACAACGTCGGCGAGAGCGATCAGCAGTTCCTCAGCACCAATGCGGGCCCGCAGATCGGCCCCTTCATCTATCTGGGCGCCAAGCACATGGTGACGGGCTACGACCATCTGCTGTTCCTCGTCGGCGTCGTGTTCTTCCTTTATCGACTCCGGCACGTCGCGCTCTACGTGTCGCTGTTCGCGCTGGGACACAGCGCCACGCTGCTGGCCGGCGTGCTGTGGAACTGGCAGGTCAATGCCTATGTCATCGACGCCATCATCGGCCTGTCGGTCGCGTACAAGGCGTTCGACAATCTCAACGGCTTCCGCACGCTGTTCGGCGTCGAACCGCCGCCGCGGCTGGCGGTACTGGTGTTCGGACTTTTCCACGGCATGGGGCTTGCGACCAAGCTGCAGGAACTGAACCTGTCGGCGAACGGACTGGTGACCAACCTGATCTCGTTCAACGTCGGCGTGGAGATCGGCCAGTTCCTGGCGCTGGGCGCCGTGCTGATCGCGATGAACTACTGGCGTCGCACCGCAAGTTTCCTGCGGCACGCCTATGCCACCAATGCCCTGCTGATGACTGCGGGCTTCGTGCTCGCGGGTTTCCAGATCAGCAGCTACCTGCTTGCCGGCTGACCATATGCAACCACCGCCTCCGATTCCCGTCGTATCGAAACGCCGGTTGCTGGCAACCACGGCGCTCTCGCTGCTCGCGGCCACAATCATCGTACTGGTCGCTGTCCTGCCCGCAGAATTCGGCAAGGATCCCACCGGCATCGGCGAACTGCTCGGGCTCAAGACCATGGGTCAGCTCAAGATCAACAGCGCGGGCAGCGCCGACATCGTGGCGCATCCGCACGAACGCAAACCACGCAATGCGCGTATCGAGATCGCCGTGAATGCGCGCGAGGAACTCGAATACAAGGCGCAGCTCGACAAGGGCGAACCGCTGCTCTACCACTGGAGCGTGCAGGGTGGACCGGTGCATTTCGAATTCCACGGCGAACCCACCGAAGGCAGCTGGCCTGAGGACTACTTCCGCAGCTATGAGACCGGCGAGACCGACCAGGGCAAGTCAGGTTCATTCGTCGCGCCGTTCACGGGCCGTCATGGCTGGTACTGGCGCAACGACAGCGACGAGCCCGCGCTCATCGTGCTCGAAGCCAGCGGCTATTACTCGAAGCTGGGACGCATCGACGCGGCGCCCGCCAGGACTGAATAGTCGTCTGCGGGTTCGTTGCTGCACCTGCTCTGATTCAGGCATGGCGCGGCGAGCGCATGGAGCACGTGCATCCGGTTCGTTCGTCTCCGATTCGTGCACCATGATGAAGGCGCCTTAATGATTCCGCGGCTGGATGCCTGCGGAGGCGCGACGTTACAATGCGGCATCATGAATGGACTCCTGACCGCCCGGAATATCCTCATCGCGATCTTCCTGTCGACTGCCGCCTACGTACAGCTCCGCGGTCGAGTGCATCACAAATTTTCGCGCCTGTTCGCCGATCACGCGAACCTGATGGCGCCCTACAACACGCTGATGTACCTGTTCTCCGCGGTGAAGGCACAACCGTATGCCGATATCGCGCAGTTCCCCGAACTCGCGCCCGTGACGGTGCAGTGGCAGATGATTCGCGATGAAGCCCTGAAGCTGTTCGACGAGGGCTACATCCGCGCCGCGGAGAAGCACAACGACATCGGCTTCAATTCCTTTTTCCGCACCGGCTGGAAACGCTTCTATCTGAAGTGGTACGGCGACTTCCTGCCGTCGGCCGCGGCGCTGTGTCCGAAGACTGCCGAACTGCTCGCCGGCATTCCGTCCATCAATGCGGCGATGTTCGCGGTGCTGCCGCCGGGCTCGCGCCTGGGCGAACATCGCGATCCCTTCGCCGGTTCGCTGCGCTATCACCTCGGACTCGTCACGCCGAACTCGCCCGACTGCTTCATCGTCGTCGATGGCGAGAAGTACTACTGGAAGGACGGCGAGGCGGTGATGTTCGACGAGACCTACATCCACACCGCCGCGAATCGCTCGAACGTGACGCGCGTCATCCTGTTCTGCGACATCGAACGGCCGCTGTCGAATCCGGTACTGCGCTGGATCAATCGCGTGATCGGACGCGGCATGATCAAGGCTGCCGCCACCGCGAACGTGCCGGGCGAACGGGTCGGCGTGCTCAATCGCATCTTCGAATACATCTACAAGATCCGGCTCGTCGGCGTGCGGCTGAAGGAATGGAACAAGCCCGTCTACTACCTGGTGAAGTGGGCGCTGATTCTGGGGTTGGTGTATCTCATCTTCTTCTGACCCCTGTCGTCATTCCCGCGACTGCGGTCCCACAAGGATTTCCTTCGGTCAGAATCCATCCGATCGCCAAGATGGACCCCCGCCTTCGCGGGGGTGACGTAGTAAATCAGACCTTCCCTAGCGTAGATCGACTGTCTTGCCGTCGATCGTGATGCGTTCCGCGCGCATTTCACTCTTGTCGTCGAGATGCACGTAACCTTCGACCTGTGCCGCCGTGCCGGCCGCCAGCATTTCGCGCGACAGGCCACGGCTTTCCATTCGTCCCGGCGGCGCGAGGACGACGTTCCAGGTTGCATCGTCGGTCTTCAACGTGGCGGTGCCGTGGGGATTGGCATAGCTGGATGCCTCGATCGTGCCGCTCAACTTGCGCAGCGAGGTGTCGTAGCCGCTCCAGCCGTGATGAGCGAAAGCAGACACCGCAAGGACGGCGCCGATGGCACCCAGATACAGAGTGGCGGATTTCATGACAGAGTTCCCTGAGGCTGGAGATGAAGCATCATTGGAACCGAAATCCCCGGTTCCTGGCTATCCCATGAAACGCGTACTCCATCAGCCGACGGCCGACCTGTTCGCATCGCTGCCGACCACGCAGCGCAGCGAAACGCTGGCGCCCGGCGCAATGGTCCTGCGCGGCTTCGCCGTCGATGCCGCCCCGGCGCTGCTGGCTGCCGTCGCTGGCGTCGTGGCACAGGCACCGTTCCGCCATCTCGTGACGCCGGGCGGATTCACGATGTCGGTGGCGATGACGAATTGCGGCGAGTGCGGCTGGGTATCCGATCGCACTGGCTATCGTTACGCCGCCAACGACCCGCAGACAGGCAAGCCATGGCCCGGCATGCCAACCGTCTTCCAGCACCTCGCGCAGGCGGCCGCGGATACGGCCGGCTTTCCGGACTTTCGTCCCGATGCCTGCCTGATCAATCGCTACGAGCCGGGAACGAAGCTGTCACTGCATCGTGACCACGACGAGTACGACGTCGCGGCGCCCATCGTCTCTGTCTCGCTCGGGGTGCCTGCCACCTTTCAATGGGGCGGACTGCGACGCACCGATCGCACGCGCCGCATCCTGCTCGAACACGGTGACGTGGTCGTGTGGGGTGGTGCATCGCGTTTCGTCTATCACGGGGTGGCACCCCTCAAGGCAGCAGAGCATGCGCTGACGGGCGCACAGCGCATCAATCTGACGTTCCGCAAGGCGCGATGAAACGCGCTCCTTCATTTCACTCAACCCCTCTTCACCTCTGAAGCGGATGCCCATGTCCCTGCGCTCGATCGTCCATCTCCTCCTGCACGCAGCCATTCCCGGCCTGGTCGCCTGGTTATTCTTCCGCGAGCAATGGCGCCGTGCGTGGCTGATCATGCTTGCGACCATGGTCGTCGATCTGGATCATCTGCTCGCCGATCCGATCTACGATCCGGATCGGTGCAGCATCGGCTTTCATCCCCTGCATCGACTGCCGGCGATCGTCGTCTACGGATTGCTGACCGTGCCGCGACGGACGCGACTGATCGGACTCGGTCTCGTCATTCACATGGCGCTCGACTTCGTCGACTGCGCCGCAATGAAAGGACTTCTTCGATGATCCAGACTGCGGTGTCTGTCTCGCACCGCAGCCCACCGGCCGTCTGAGCCGGAAACGCGGGCTCAAGAAACGACAAGAGCGGGGACACCCGCATCGGGAACCGCTATATCTCGGCGCCACAAGAATGTCGTTCCCCGGGGGATTTCCGCATGCACTGCCGTCACTCGCTCGCACTGGCGATCGTCGCCTTGATGCTCCATGGCTGTTCGAAGCAACCCGAACCCGCCGCGAGCGATCCGCTCGCCGTGAAAGTCGATTCCGGAGAACTGCGCGGCATCGAGCAGCCGAACGGCAGTCGCGCCTGGCTCGGTATCCCCTATGCGAAACCGCCGGTGGGCGAGCGCCGCTGGCAGGCGCCGCAGCCGATCGATCCGTGGCAGGGCGTGTTCGCCGCGGACAGCGATACGCATGTGTGTCCGCAATTCGTCTCGCCGCTGACCCAGGGCGTAGCGGACACCGACGGCGATGGCATCGTCGGCGACGAAGATTGCCTGTACCTGAGCGTCTATGCGCCGGCCGGCGCCAGCGCGGACAAGCCGCTGCCCGTGATGTTCTGGATCTTCGGCGGCGGCAACAACAGCGGTTATGCCGCGGATTACAACGGCTCGACACTTGCGCAGACACACGATGTCGTCGTCGTGACCGTCAACTACCGGCTCGGCTCGCTCGGCTGGTTCCGTCATCCCGCGCTGCTGACGAATGTGCCGGAAGGACCGGCGCGCTCCGGTAACTGGGCCGATCTCGATCAGCAGCTCGCACTGCAGTGGGTGCAGAAGAACATTGCAACGTTCGGCGGCGATCCGGGCAATGTCACGATCTTCGGCGAGTCCGCAGGCGGCTTCAATGTGCTGAGCCTGATGATTTCGCCGCAGGCGAAGGGACTTTTCCACAAGGCCATCGTCGAAAGTGGCGGACTGCGCACCATGAGCGTGGCCCGCGCCGTCAACTTCAGCGACGACGCCGAGGCAGGCACACCGTTCAGCAGTCGCGAGATCGTCAACAAGATCCTGATCCGCGATGGCAAGGCCGCCGATCGTGCCGCGGCCAGGAAACTGCAGATGGAAATGACGGACGCCCAGATCGGCGAACTGCTGCATGCGCAGTCCGCCACCGAATTTCTCAAGCTGTACAACCCCGAAGGCGAGCGCAACTATCCATCGACCCAGAAGATCGCCGACGGCACGGTCTATCCGGCGCGTCCGGTGATCGAACTCTTCGCCTCGGGCGACTACAACCGTGTCCCGATCATCCTCGGCACCAACCGCGACGAGCGCCGCATTTATATGTATCGCCTGCCGCGCTGGCAGGCGGTGCTGAAGAACTCGCCGGACGACTACGTGAAATTCACGAACTATCCGAGCCTGCAATGGAAATACACCGGCGTCGATTCGCTGGCGCGCGCCATGAGCCCGATCGAGCCGGCGACGTTCGCCTATCGTTTCGACTGGGACGAAAGCGGCAAGCTCGGCGACACCGATCTCTCGGTGGCCGTCGGTGCCGCGCATTCGACCGAGATCGCCTTCGTGTTCGGCGACTGGAACATCGGCTTCCTGCCGCCGCAGGCGATGTATCCGCAGGAACACCGTGCCGCCCGCGACCAGCTGTCGAAGAGCATGATGTCGTACTGGGCGCAGTTCGCTTACACCGGCTCGCCGGGCAAGGGCCGCGACGGCAGCGAAGTCGAATGGAACGCCTGGAAGAACGGCGCCGGCGAACCGAAGACCCTGATCCTCGACACGCAGGAAGGCGGCGGCATCCGCATGATGACCGACGAAGTCACTGCCACGAGCGTCAAGGAACGCATGCTCGCCGACCGCTTCGCCGATCAGAAGCTGCACTGCGAAGCCTATGCACTCACCTTCGGCGCAAACGCACAATTCGACCCGAAGGAATACGCTACGCTCGGCGGCAAAGGCTGCAAGCAATATCCGCCCGCGAGCTTCAAACCCAGCTTCTGAAAGTAACGAGGACCCACGCCATGCGATTCCCCGCCATGCTCGCGCTCTCATTGGTGGCCCTGAGCGCACACGCCATCGACTGCCCGAAGTCCGACATCGATGCCAGCCAGCGCCGGCTGCTCGGTCCCGCGGAAAACATCTGCCAGACCTACGGCGGCAAGGTGCTGCTGGTGACGAACGTCGCCAGTCATTGCGGCTTCACGCCGCAATATGAAGGACTCGAGAAGCTCTACAAGACGTACGAAGGCAAGGGCCTGGTCGTGCTCGGCTTCCCGTCGGGCGATTTCAACAACCAGGAATTCGAGGACGAAGGCGAGATCGCGAAATTCTGCAAACAGAATTTCGGCGTGACCTTTCCGTTGTTCAGCCGTTCGTCCGTCAAAGGCCCGGACGCCAATCCGCTGTTCAAGGGGCTGGCAGCAAAGACGGGCCAGGAACCGGGCTGGAACTTCAACAAGTACCTGGTCGGCCGCGACGGCAAGGTCATCGCGCACTTCGGCACCAAGGTCGAACCCGACAGCCCCGAACTGACGAAGGCGGTCGAAGCCGCACTCGCCAAGGGCAGCTGATTCCGACGACAGCACGACCTTCCTGCCCGCACAGGAAGGTCGTTGCGACAACTTCCGATGTTGGCGGCGCGTCGATCGCGCAGAATCCTGCTCATGCCTTCCGCCAGCAGGACATCTCATGACCACGTTGATCGGCATCTCCGGCAGCCTGCGACGCCAGTCATTCAATTCCGCCTTGCTGCGCGCTGCCGTCGGCCTGATGCCAGCCGGCACGAACCTCGAGATCGGCAGCATCGAGAACATTCCGCTCTATAACGGCGACGTCGAAGCGGCCGAGGGCATTCCCGCCGCGGTGGCGCAATTGAAGGACCGCATCGCCACCGCCGATGGCCTGCTGCTGTGCACGCCCGAATACAACAACTCCATTCCGGGCGTGATGAAAAACGCCATCGACTGGCTGAGCCGGCCCGCCGATGACATCGCGCGCGTGTTCGGCGGCAAGCCCGTCGCCGTCATGGGCGCCTCGCCGGGGCCGTTCGGTACCCAGCTCTCGCAGAATGCGTGGCTGCCTGTCCTGCGCACGCTGCGGACGCAACCGTGGTTTGCTGGACGACTGATGGTGTCGCGTGCCGGCAGCGTCTTCAACGAACGCGGTGAGCTGATCGACGAGAAGATCCGCGGGCAACTGCGGCAATTCATCGAAGGGTTTGCGACATTCGTCGGGCGATAGCCAGTTTTGGTAACATAGACTTGACCAAAACGGCCTGAACGATAAACTCTATGCATGCCAAAATCCCCCAAGGCCTTGCTGGCCATCCCACCGGCCGCCGAACAGGCGCTGCGCAGCCTCGGTGAAAACCTGGCGATAGCGCGCGTGCGACGCCGCGAATCCCAGCGCACCTGGGCCACGCGGCTGGGGGTTTCCGTCCCAACGCTGATCCGTATGGAGCGCGGCGATCCCGGGGTCGGCGCCGGCATCTATGTCACGGCGCTGTGGCTGATCGGCACGGTGCAGCGCCTGCCGGATCTCGCAGCACCGGGCGAGGACCGGGGCGCGCTCGAAAGCGATGTGCGGGAGGCGCGCCAGCGCCGCGCCGTCCGTGCAGCAGCCTCCGTCGAAGCGCAGCGCGCCAGGGCCAGCGCGAAACAGAAGCGGTCATGAGCTACCAGCCTGTCGACACGCTGCACCTGTGGTCGCTGACGCAACCCTCGCAGCCTCGCCTGGTCGGCGAACTCAACCTGGTGCGCTCGCTGCAGGGCGTTTCGCTGCGCTACGCCGATTCCTGGCTGCAGGAGGGCTTTGCGCTCAGCGAAGACCTGCCGTTGATCGGCGAAGAGTTCCTGCCTCGCGACAGATCGACAGCAGCCGGCGCAGTCGATGACGCGCGCCCCGATCGCTGGGGCGAACAGGTGATCCGCTTCATCGACAAACCGCCGCGATTGTCGCTGCTCGAATTTCTGTACTTCGCCGGCGATGAGCGCTTCGGCGCACTGGGCGTGTCGACGTCCGCGACCGAATACCTGCCAAGAACATTCGGCCCGCTGCCATCGCTGGCCGATGCGGGGAAGATTCACGAACTCGCCATGAAGGTGCTTGCCAACGAGCCGGTGCCGCAGGCCCAGAAGCGCCTCATTTCACCGGGCGTCACGCTGGGCGGTGCCCGTCCCAAGGCACTGATCGACATCGATGGCGAACCCTGGGTGATCAAGTTCTCCGCCGGCGACCCGGCGGACACGCCATTGATCGAGCACGCCGCCATGACGCTGGCGAAACAGGCGCGCATCGCCGTGGCATCGACCCGGCCCGTGCGCCTGATCGATGGACACGCGCTCGCCATCCGCCGCTTCGACCGTGAACGCGACCGGCGCGTGCACTGCCTCTCCGCACAGGTGGCGCTGCACGCCGCCGCGGAGCGCCCCGGTTATCCGGAGCTGGCGCAGCTGCTGCGACGGCGCGGCGTCACCGAGGGCGAGATCTATCTGCAGCAGATGCGCGAGCTGTTCCGCCGCATGGTGTTCAACATCCTCATCGACAATACGGACGACCACGAGAAGAACCATGCCCTGCTCATGACGGACTCGCAGCAGTACCTGCTCTCGCCCGCCTACGACGTGCTGCCTTCCGGACAGGCGCTCGGCTTCCAGCAGATGCGGGTCGGCGACGATGAAGCGGATTCGACATTGACCAATGCGCTGTCGATGGCCCGATTGTTTTCTCTCGACGCCGCAGCCGCGGTGCGCGAAGTGCAGGCGGTCGTGCGGGTCGTCGAACGCTGGAAGGATCATTTTGCGCAGGCGGGCGTTACGCAGCGCGATATCGATCTGTATGCCGAACAGATCGATCGGCCCTTTCTGCGCGATCAGCGCCGGGATTTTGCCGGCTGAGATCGACGACCCACACGTCAACTACGGATACGCATCGTCGCCACGACGCCCTTGAATCCGCGGCATGGCCCGCCACGCCTCCTCGTCCCGCACAGTCGTCTTTGCCGCCCTGCTTGGCAACTTGCTGATCGCCGCCACCAAGTTCGGCGCGGCGTTCTGGACCGGCAGCTCGGCGATGCTGAGCGAGGCGGTGCATTCGCTGGTGGACACCAGCAACGAGCTGCTGCTGCTTTACGGCATGCATCGCGCAAAGCGGCCGGCGAATGCCACGCATCCCTTCGGCCACGGGCGCGAGCTGTACTTCTGGAGCTTCATCGTCGCGTTGATGGTGTTCGGCCTGGGCGCCGGCGTCTCGCTTTACGAAGGCATCCAGCACATCCGCGATCCGGCGCCGATGACCGATCCGCGGGTCAACTACGTCGTGCTGGCGCTGTCGTTCGTGTTCGAGTCCGGCTCCTGGTGGGTGGCATTGCGTGAGTTCCGCGCAGCCAAGGGCAGACTCGGTTACCTGGAAGCGGTGGGCGTCAGCAAGGATCCGACCACCTTCACGGTGCTGTTCGAAGATTCCGCGGCGCTCACGGGACTGCTGATCGCCTTCGCCGGCATCGCGTGTGCCCATGCATTCGACATGCCCGTCCTCGATGGCGTGGCGTCGCTGGGAATCGCGCTGGTGCTCGCGGTCACGGGCATTGCCCTCGCGCGACGCACCAAGGAACTGCTGTGGGCGAACGGGCCGATTCCGCCCTGGTGCGCGCGATCATGGCGATCGCCGCGCAGCAGCCGGCGGTCGAAAAGGTCAACGGCGTCTTCACCACGCATCTCGGCCCGAACCAGGTCGTGGCCATGCTGAGTGCGGACTTCGTGGACAGCAGCACGGCGGGAGAAATCGAAGCCTGCGTCGCGGAGATCGAACAGCGCGTGCACGCAGCGCATCCCGAAACGACAGGCATCTTCATCAAGCCGCAAAGTGCGGCAGCCTGGACGGCACGCCGCTGCGCGATGGAAGGCTCACGACCCGCCGGAGCGTGACGTGTTGACTGTGCGTGCAGTGTCGGGAGCGGCGGACGTCCCATCCGACATTGATGACCGGCATTGATGGCAGAATGACGGCGTTCAACCGCACCGGATGATTCGCCATGTCGACCTACTCTCCCGCCGATCCGCAGCAGTTCGTGCAGCAGCTCGCGCACGACATCAACGTGATCGACACCGGCTTCGTCCGCGAACTGTTCGACGCAAGTCATCTCATCGTCGGCAATGGTCGCGCTGCCTACGTCGACACCGGAACGAACTACTCGGTGCCGCGCCTGCTCGCGGCACTGGACTACCTCGGACTCGACCGCTCGGCGGTGGACTACGTGATTCTCACGCACGTGCATCTCGATCACGCGGGCGGCGCGGGGCTGCTGATGCAGCACCTGCCGCAGGCAAAACTCGTGGTTCATCCGCGCGGCGCGCGCCACATGATCGATCCCGCGAAGCTGATGGAAGGCGTGCGCGCCGTCTACGGCGACGAAGTCACGGCGCGCGACTACGGCGAACTGGTGCCGGTCGCCGCCGATCGCGTGCTCGAAACCCGTGACGATCTGGTGCTGGATCTCGGCGGCCGCGCGCTGCGCTTCGCGGAAACGCCCGGACATGCCCTGCATCACCACTGCATCTGGGATGAAGCCAGTCGCGGCTGGTTCACGGGCGACACGCTGGGGCTCGCCTATCCCGCGCTCGCGACACTGCGCGGCACGCACGTCATCCCCGCCACGGCGCCGGTGCAGTTCGATCCGCAGGCCCTGCATGCGTCGATCGAGCGCATGCTGCAGGCGCAGCCGCGACTGCTGTATCTCACGCACTACGGTGCCGTCGGTGAACCGGAGAAAGTGGCGCAGCAGTTGCTGACACAGATCGATGCGATGGTTGCAGCCGGACGCGAACTCGCGACCGCGCCGGATCGCCATGCGCGGCTCAAGGCCGCATTCCAGGATATCTACATGTCGGAACTGCGGCGCTGCGGTTCGACCGACAGCGACGAGAACCTGCACGCCCTGCTGGCGACCGACGTCGAGTTGAACGCGCAGGGCGTGGGCGTGTGGCTGGACAGGTGGCTGGACAGGGCGAAGCGCTGAACGCCGTCAGCCGGCGCAGCCGATGAACAGCGAATACTGCTGACCGTAGGCAATGCCGGCGTCGGGATTGATGAGGAAGGCGTAGCTGCCCTTGTTCATGGACGACAGCACGCCGGTGGCGATCACTTCGCTGCGCGGGCCAGCCGTTACGCGATAGGAAATGAGTGCCGACTTGCAGCCGCACTCGCCTGTGCTCTTGCGCACGGCCCAGGTCGTCGGCAGGAACAATGCATTCTCGATCTTCGCGAGCGGAGCGGCGGTCAGGGCGATACAGGCGTCGAGCGTGTTCTCGATGGCAACGTCGGCACCGGCGCGGCTGCAGGCGGTCGCCAGGCCCAGCGTCGTCAGCACGAGCACCTGCAGGTTCATTTCTTCGTACCGCCGTTGGTCGCACCCGGCTTGTACTTGATCCTGAGCGTCAGGCGCTGCGTGCCCTGCTTCATCGCCGAACGCAGCACACCGAAGAACGTCGTTTCGACCTCGATGCAGCCATGGCTGTAGCCCTTGGTCGAATCGTGCAGATAGAAGCCGCTGCGCGCCGGGCTGCACGTCGTGCGCGTCGCCGCGTCGGCCGGTTCGATGCGGACGCGGTTGTATCCCCAGTTCGCCCAGTAGGGCTCGCAATCGCCGGCGACTTCGCCACGGGGGATGGACTCGACCCGCCACGACGGTTCGAGCCGGCACACACCGGTACCGTCATCGCGCGCCGACGTGCCCTTGATCAGCGGCACCCGATACAACCCCTCGGGCACCGGTCCGGCTTCCGGCAGGCACTGATCGGCCGGCGTCTGATGTCCCGGCATGCCGGAGGTCGCCTTGAATTTCCCCTTGCCCGCCCAGGTGAGCACGGTGCCGTCGTAGAGCATGTCTTCCATCGGGCCTCCTCAATCCACCATCAGTCGCAGCCGCTGATCCGCATCGCGCGCGATGAGGCCCAGTACCCGAATCACGCCCTTGAACCGCGCGGCGAACAGCACGGCGGGGTCTTCGAGATGCGTTCTGGCGGGAATCCAACTGTAGCTGGCTGCGGCGAAGTCGAGTTGGCGGATGACCTTTTCCAGACGCTTGCGAACATCGCGCGGCAGGACACGACTGAAGACGACGATGAGACGGTCGAAGCGCGAGCGCATGTCGCGCAGCGCGTTATCGAAGAGTGGCGCGTAGCGGCGGTAGTTCTCGGGCGAGTATTCGGGAATCCATTTCGCGAGCATCAGATCCCACACGTCGCGGTACTCGGCGGAGGTGCCCTCGGGCAGCGAATGACCGGAGAGATGGATGAAGTGGGCTTTCCACAGATGGCATTCGAGCCTGACCTGCAGCATTGCCTCCAGGAAGATTTCGAAAGGATCCGACGACAGGCGCGTTGACGAGTAAACCGTCGGCCCGCGAGCCTGCCACGCCAGATGATTGCCGAGATCGACCGCCATTCCCTGTCCTCCGCACCCTGCCCGTAAATTACCGTGCGGGCTGCGCTGCGGCCAGCGGAATCTCGGGCTGGCTTTACTAAATGGGGCGAATTCGCCGCTGCCGGCCTGAACGGACACTGACCGGAATCGTTCAGCAATGCATCAGCCGCCCTACGCGATAGTTTCCCCGCGCCGGATGATCCGGCTTCGAGGAGAGAACGATGAAACGCCTGCTGGTTGCTGCTCTGGCTGCATCGACGCTGATGGGAACGATCGCGATGGCGGATTCGCACGGTCACGATCGCAAGCGTGACGAACGCGCCTGGAACGATCGCCGCGACAATGATCGCCATGACCGCAAGGACTATCGCAAAGATCGCGAACGGCACGCTCGCTACTACGATCATCGCTACGACGGCCGCTACAAGGTCGTGCGTTACGCCCCGCCGCGCAATTATCGTGCTGCGACCTGGTATCGCGGCGCACGCCTGCCGGCTGCGTACTACGCACCACGCTACGTCGTCCGCGATTACAACGCGTATCGCCTGCGTCCGCCGCCGCGCGGCTATCACTGGGTGCGTGTCGACAACGACGTGGTACTCGCGGCCGTCACGACGGGCATCGTGATGCAGGTGATCAACGGCATCTTCTACTGATGTCCAAACGATCGCTGAACGCACGCCATGATTTCATTTGGTTACAAAAGTCCGACCATTCCCCCGGAGCATGACGCTCCGGGGGTTGTCGAACTCTGCGTCATCACGAAGATGATTCGTTTACCGCTTCAGGAGACTTTCATGACCCCGAACAAATTGCGCACTTCACTTCTGGCGGCCTGTGCTGCGCTCACCATCGCCGGCGGTATGGCCCATGCCGGTGCCGACGGCAAGGATGCGAGCCAGCGTCAGGGCCATCATATGCATCGTGGCGGCCACGGTCCTCACGGTGGCGCGCCGTTGATGGGTACGCTGCGCCAGCTCGATCTCACGGCCGAGCAGAAGCAGAACGTCCGCTCGGTTTTCGAGACCACGAAGCAGCAGCGCGCGGCTTTGCGTGATCAACAGCGCAGCAACCGCACGGCGCTCGCCAGCACGCTCCCGGACAATCCGGAATACCCGGCGCTGATTGCGGCCCGGAAGAAGCTCGCCGCCGATGCCATCCAGCAGTCGAGCGACACCCAGACGCAGGTCTATGCACTGCTCACCGCCGAGCAAAAGGCGCAGATCCCGCAGCTGCTGGCCGAACGCCAGGCGCGCCGGGAACAGCAGCGCGAACGGTTCAAGAACCGCGCGCCGCGCGCCACTGCCGATACGGCTTCGTAACCCGCCCCCCGGCCCTCCCGTTCGCGGGAGGGCCACTTCCTGGCAGGCGAACCGATCTCAAGTCGTTGTCACAGCAACGATCCTGCCCGGGATTCAGGGAAATCCCGGCCTCCTTTGTGACCAATCCCCCATAAATCGGGATTTGCATCAGCCGGCAAACGGGTATAGTCGCGACCGGCTCGAGACTCTGACCTTTTGCCTTCCTTGATCGGCGACCCAAGTCCGCCCAAGGTGTCCAAAACCGGTTGTGCCCGATCCAGGAGACCGACCCGTGCCCGCTGGGGTAAGGAAGGTCGTTGTAGTTTCCCGCCTGCCTCCGACTTCAAGCACGAAGCGCCGCAGGCTTTCTCAAAGGTCTTTTTTGCATGAGCAAGATTTACGTGGGCAACCTGCCCTTTTCCGCCGATGAAGCTGCCGTTCGCGAGCTGTTTGCACAGCACGGCACCGTGGATTCGGTCAGCCTGATCAATGATCGCGAAACCGGTCGTCCTCGCGGCTTCGGCTTCGTCGAAATGCCCCGCGGTGACGCGGAGCGCGCAATCCAGGCGCTGAATGGCCACAACATGGGCGGACGCCCGTTGAAGGTCAATGAAGCCCAGGACAAGCCCCGCGGTGGTGGCGGCGGCGGCCGTGGCGGCTTCGGTGGCGGCGGCGGCGGTGGTCGCGGCGGCTACGGCGGCGGCGGCGGTGGCGGCGGCTACGGTGGTGGTGGCGGCGGCGGTGGCCGCTGGTAATCACCGCTTCTGCGGTTGATCCCTTTCTGTGGGCCGGGCCTCAAAACCCGGCCCACAGTCGTTTCAGGGGTCGGTCAGAAGCCCGGATGGTGCTTCATGAACTCGATCTCTTCGGGCGTCGAGTCGCGACCGAGCGCCGCATTGCGGTGCGGGAAGCGTCCGAACCGCTCGATGATCTCCTGGTGCTGACGCGCATAGTCCAGCGACTGCTCGATGCCGACCGCAGCGAACAGCTCCACTGAACGCCCCTGGACGGCACGGTCCTCGGCATGCTGGAACGGCATGTACAGAAACGCGCGCTGCTGCGCGCTCAGCTCGCGATCCCAGCCGTTCTCGATCGCGCGCTGCGCAATGGACAGCGCCAGCGTATCCGTCGCGAACGCACGCGCAGACCCGCGAAACAGATTGCGCGGAAACTGATCCAGCACGATGACGGTGGCGAGCGCATCGCGGGCATTGCCGGGCGGCGCGCCGGCCGCCCGCGTCTGCAGGTCTTCATACAACGGCAGGAATCGCTGACGGATCTGCGCATCGACGGCATCGTCGCGCTTGAACCAGTGCTGCGGCGACAGCTCCTCGAACCAGAAGCGGATGATTTCGTCAGTCTGGTTTTCTGCGATAGTCACGGCGACGTCTCTCTCGGTTGCTGCGTGCATTCATGAAACGAATTCTGATCGTCCTGCTCCTGGCCGGCGGAAGCTGGGCCGGCGGAAGCTGGCTGATCGCGACGCGGCATGAACCGCTCGGGCACGCGCCGGTCATTGTGCCGGATGCCGCATCGACGACGGCGACACAGACGGCGCCGTCGTCCGGCGAGGCCGAAGCGATCCTGGCTCGCGCCTTCGATCGTCAGCAGAGCAATCTCCAGGTGCGCGCACAGGGCGTGGTGCGCAAGGTGCTGCCCGACGACAACCAGGGTTCGCGGCATCAACGGTTCCTGCTTGAACTGAGTTCCGGCCAGACGCTGCTAATCGCACACAACATCGATCTTGCACCGCGCATCGAATCGCTGCGCGAAGGCGACACCGTCATCTTCCATGGCGAATACGAATGGAACAACAAGGGTGGCGTCATCCACTGGACGCACCGCGATCCGCAGGGTCGTCATCCCGACGGCTGGCTGGAACACGACGGCAGACGGTATCAGTAGCGCCGCTTGCTCAGGCTCTTCCGCAACGCATCGCAATTCCATCCGGCGCATTCCCCTCGCTCCCTCCTCGCTGTACCGGCTTCCGGTTCGGCGTCACTGCAGATACCTTACCCTGCCGGCAGCGCCGCGCTTCGATCGCCGGCGCAGTCACGCGCAATGCTGCGCCAACAGGAGTTCGAGCGATGGACGGTTCTCTGTTCAGTACCCACAATTTCATGCCGCAAGGGCACTGTTATCTGTGGACGCCGGAAGTCCTGTGGCTGAACGTCCTGCCCGACCTGCTGATTGCGCTGGCGTTCCTGGCGATTCCGCTCGTCCTGTTGCGCATCGCGCGCCGCCGCCGCGATCTGCCATTCAATTCGCTGTTCACATGGCTCAGCATCTTCATCACCCTGTGCGGACTCACGCACGTGATGAACGCGTGGAATGTGTGGCATGCGCAGTACTGGATCGAAGGACTGCTGAATCTGGCGACGGCCGCAGCCGCGGTACCGACTGCCATCATGCTGTGGCGCGCCTGGCCCGCCATCATCCATTCGCCGGGCCAGAAACAGCTGCGCCTGGCCAACGAATCGCTGGCGCGCGCCAACCGCGAACTCGAAGCCTTCACTGCGTCGGTCTCGCACGACCTGCGCTCGCCGCTGTCCACCATCGCGGGCCAGGCCGGCATGCTGGAAATATCGCTCGGCGACACCGTGAACGAACAGCAGCGACAGCGCCTCACGCGCATCCAGGCCAGCGTGAAGAAGATGTCGGAGCTGATCGAGGCGCTGCTGGCGCTGTCGCGTATTTCGCGCCACACGCTGCACCGGGAGATCCTCGACATCAGCGCACTGGCGGCAGATGTCGTCGCAGACCTGCGCCATGCGGATCCGCAGCGTGCCGTGAACATCACGATCCAGCCGGGCATGAGCGCACACGGCGACCGCCGGCTGATCAGCGACCTGCTGGCGAACCTGATCGGCAATGCCTGGAAGTTCACGTCGAAAAAAGCCGATGCGCGCATCGAGATCGGCCAGCAGGCGCCTGGCGACATGACGACCTTCTTCGTGCGCGACAACGGCGCCGGCTTCGACATGGCGTACGAACAGAAACTGTTCAAGCCGTTCCAGCGACTGCATGGCGCCAGCGAGTTCGAGGGATCGGGCATCGGGCTCGCCACCGTACAGCGGATCATCGAGCGCCACGGCGGACGCATCTGGGCCGATGCCCGACCGGACGAGGGAGCCCTGTTCTGTTTCACGCTGCCGACCCTGCCGCTGAGCGATCGCACCCTGACACTGTCGCAGTAACGCAGCAGGGCTCGCCCCGCACGGTACCCATCGACCTGCGCACGTTCGGACGCGACCCGACCGGCAATCCGGTGCTTTTCGCCGGTGCCGCCTTAACGCGGCAGGGGGCACCCTTTAGAATGCGGCCGCATCGTTTCTCCCGATGCCTTCACCCTGGCTGCCGAACAAGTAGAACGTATGTCACTCGATCAGAACGCGCTCGACAGTCTGCGCATTGAACGCAGCCCCGAACCGGAATCCGGATCCGGCACGCCCTACAAGTGGTTCCTGCTGATCGTGCTGGCGCTGGCCATTGGCGCCGCGGCCTGGGCGCTGCTGCGCACCCCGGCCGTCGAGGTTGAGACAGCAACGGCCATCGCGGCCTCGGGCGGGGCCGGCACCGGTGCGGCCGTGCTGAATGCTTCCGGCTATGTGATCGCGCGCCGACAGGCGACGGTGTCCTCGAAGGTCACGGGCAAGGTGGCCGAGGTCCTGATCGAGGAAGGCATGGAGGTGAAGGACGGTCAGCTCATCGCCCGCCTCGACGACAGCACCGCGCGGCCGACCTATGCGCTCTCGCAGCGACAGCTCCAGTCCGCGCGCATCAAGCTGGAAGAAGTGAAAGTGCGGCTGGCGGAAGCCGAGCGGAGCCTGCGGCGCAACGAGCAGTTGCGTGCCGACAAGCTGGTCAGCGAATCGCAGCTCGACGCCTCGCAGTCGGAAGTGGCCGCCACGCGCGCGCGTCTCGACTCGCTGCGCAGCGACGTCGAAGTCGCCGAGGGCACGGTGCGAGTGCGCGCACAGGATCTGGAGGATCTGCTCGTTCGCGCACCTTTTGATGGCGTAGTCGTCTCCAAGGATGCACAGCCGGGCGAAATGGTGTCACCGATTTCCGCCGGCGGCGGCTTCACGCGCACGGGCATCGCCACGATCGTCGACATGTCCTCGCGCGAGATCGAGGTCGATGTGAACGAAGCCTTCATCAATCGCGTGCGCGACGGTCAGCGGGCCGAAGCCGTGCTCGATGCCTATCCGGACTGGACCATCGCCAGCCATGTCATCAATATCGTGCCGACGGCGGATCGCCAGAAGGCCACGGTGCGTGTGCGCATCGGCTTCGATGAACTCGATCCGCGCATCCTGCCGGACATGGGCGTGAAGGTCAGTTTCCTGGAAAACCGCACCGAGCAGTCGAGTGCCGCGACCCGCCCCGCCGTGCGCGTGCCGACCGGCTCGATCGTGCGCGAAGGCGACACCAGCTATGTCTGGCGCGTGCAGGGCGAAACGGTGGAACGCGTCGCCGTGCGCACCGGCGGCGAGCGCGACGGTCAGATCGAAGTCCTGTCCGGCATCAATGCCGGCGACACTGTCGTGGCAACGCCGGTGGCGGATCTGAAGGACGGCGACAGCATCAAACAGAAATCCGGTTGACGGCGTTCAACGATGACACGAGGTGTCATCGATCGTCGCAACAATGGCAGACGCTGGCAACGTTGAGGGAGAGAGCAACGTGAGTGACGGGACCCCGGTCGAGACCCTGGTGAAGATTCGCGGCCTGGCCAAGGACTACCGGCGCGGCGCCGAAACCGTGCACGTATTGCACGCCCTGGATCTCGACATTCCCAGGGGCGACTTCCTCGCCCTCATGGGTCCGTCGGGCTCGGGCAAATCCACGCTGCTCAATCTCATCGGCGGTCTCGACCGCCCGAGTGCCGGCACGATCGAGATCGCCGGCCAGCGCACCGACACCCTGAGCGACGCCGCGCTCGGTCGCTGGCGCGCCGATCACGTCGGCTTTATTTTCCAGATGTACAACCTGCTGCCGGTGCTGACTGCCGAGCGCAATGTCGAACTGCCGCTGCTGCTCACCAAACTGTCGGCCGCGGAACGTCGCAAGCGCGCCAACGCGGCCTTGGGGCTGGTCGGCCTGAGCGAGCGCGCCCGGCACAAGCCGCGCGAACTCTCCGGCGGCCAGGAACAGCGCGTCGGCATCGCCCGCGCCATCGTCTCCGATCCCACCCTGCTGTTGTGCGACGAACCGACGGGCGATCTGGACCGCAAGTCCGGCGACGAGATCCTCGACCTGCTGAAGGCGCTGAACGAACGCCACGGCAAGACCATCATCATGGTCACGCACGATCCGCACGCCGCGGCATGTGCCAAGCGCACGCTGCATCTGGAGAAGGGTCAGTTGATTCGTCAAGCGGCGTAAGAGAAATGGCCGCAAAAGGCGCAAAAAGCGCAAAAGGTTCGGAATGAAAATCCAGAACAGGGTCCGGTCCGGTCGCTCGACTTTTCCTTTTGCGCTTTTTGCGCTTTTTGCGGCCATTCCGCCTTTTCTTCGAATCCGCGGGTGAACCTGGAATGTTCAAGTACCTGCCCCTGCTCTGGTCCAACCTGCAACGCAAGCGATTGCGCACGTGGCTCACGCTCGCGTCCATCGTCGTGGCGTTCCTGCTGTTCGGCATCCTGCAGACCATGCGCGCGGCGCTCACGGGCGGTGCGGATCTCGCGGGCGTGGATCGGTTGGTCACCATCCACAAGGTGTCGCTGATCCAGTCGCTGCCGCAGAGCTATCTCACTCGCGTGCGCAGCATCGATGGCGTGCGCGTCGCGATGTCGCATGACTGGTTCGGCGGCGTCTACCAGGACGACCGCAATCAGGTCGTCGCCATGACGGCCGACCCGAAGCTTTTTTCGAGGTGTATCCCGAATACAAGGTCACCGACGCGGAGCGCGCCGCATGGCAGGCCGATCGCACCGGCGCGATCGTCGGCAGCGCCATCGCCGAGCGGTTCGGCTGGAAGGTCGGCGATACGATTCCGCTGCGTTCGAACATCTGGACCAAGGCGGACGGCAGCGGCACCTGGGATCTGAAAGTCGTCGCCATCTACAACGCCGGCAACGGCGACAACTCTTCCATCTATTTCCAGTACGACTATCTGAACGAGGCGCGGGCGTTCGGCCGCGACCAGATCGGGTGGATCGTCGAGCGTATCGCCGATCCCGACCGCTCTGCCGAGATCGCCGCCAGGATCGACGCGCTGTTCGCCAACTCCTCGACCGAGACCAAGACCTCGACGGAAAAGGCCTTCGTGCAGGGCTTCGCCAACCAGATGGGCAACATCGGCGCGATCGTCACGGCGGTCGCCTCCGCCGTCTTCTTCACCATGCTGCTGGTGATCGCCAACACCATGGGTCAGTCGGTACGCGAGCGCACCAACGAACTGGCGGTGATGAAGACGCTCGGCTTTTCGAGCTTCCAGGTAACGGCCATGGTGCTGGCCGAAGCGCTGCTGCTGACAGTGCTCGGCGCCGCGATCGGTATCGCGATCGCATCGGTGACCGCCGCCGGGCTTGGGCAGGCCATGCAGCAGTTCTTTCCTGCGCTGGGCATGCCGTCGAACACGTACGTCATCGCCGCGCTGCTGGCAGTCGGCCTGGGCGCACTCGCCGGTGCCCTGCCCTGTGCACAGGCCTGGCAATTGAAGATTGTCGATGCACTGAGGAAAGCATGATGGCGGGCACCGCATCCCAGATCGCCGCCGTGACGGCGCTGAACCTCGGCAACATCCGCGAGCGGCTCGGCTCGTCGATCGTGGCGCTGGTCGGCATCACGGGCGTCGTCACGGTACTGATCGGCGTGCTGTCGATCGCCGAAGGTTTTCGCGCCGTGCTCGATCAATCCGGCGCCGCGGACGTCGCCATCGTGCTGCGCGGCGGCGCGACGGATGAAATGGGCAGCAATCTCACGCTCGAACAAACGCGACTCATCGGCGATGCCCCGGGCGTGAAGCGCGATGCCGACGGCGCGATTGCTTCGCCGGAGCTGTACGTGGTGGTGGACGTGCCGCTGCGCACCACTGGTACGGCGGCCAACGTGCCGCTGCGCGGCGCCTCGACGAATGCCGGCAAGCTGCGCGAAAAATTCCGTATCGTCGAAGGCCGTCACTACACGCCGGGAACGTTCGAAGTCATCGTCGGACGCGGCGCGGTGAAGCAGTTCAGTGGACTCACCGTCGGCAGCCGCCTGCGCTGGGGCACGACCGAATGGCTCGTGACCGGCATCTTCGCCGATCGCGGCAGCGTCGCCGAGTCGGAGATCTGGACGGACGTCTCCGTCCTGCAGGGCGCCTACAACCGCGGTTCGTCCTATCAGTCGATGCGCGTTCGCCTGGACAGCGCCGACCGGATGCAGGTCTTCAAGGACACGCTGACTGCCGATCCGCGCCTCAACGTGAAAGTCTTCTCGGAGAAGCAATTCTACGAAGAGCAGTCGCGCACGCTGACGATGCTGGTGCGCAGCCTCGGCACCGCAATCGCCGTGCTGATGGGCTTGGGCGCCGTGTTCGCGGCACTGAACACGATGTATTCGGCCGTCGCGGCACGAACGCGCGAAATCGCAACGCTGCGCGCCCTGGGCTTCGGTTCTCTGCCTGTCGTGATATCGGTGCTGGCGGAAGCATTGCTGCTCGGCCTGATCGGCGGCGTCGCCGGCATGCTGATCGCGTACTTCGCGTTCAACGGCATGCAGGCATCCACCATGAACTTCGCCACCTTCAGCCAGATCACCTTCGCCTTCACCGTGACCCCGGCGCTGCTGATCCAGGCCCTCGTCTACGCACTGCTGCTCGGCCTCGTCGGCGGATTGCTGCCCAGCCTGCGCGCGGCGAAGCTGCCGATCACGACCGGGCTACGGGAGCTATAAAGAAGGGGGAGGCCGCAAAAGTCCGCATAAAAGAAGTGAATGGGCCAGGAAAACAGATCTGAATTTATCCCTCTCTTTTATGCGGTCTTTTGCGGCCCTCAGGGTTTCTCTCAGGAATATTCACCACCTGATCAATTGTGTGCACCGATGGCGCGGGTATTGCGCCGCCGTGCACATCGCGAGTGCATGTATACGTACTCGCCCGCGGCGAAACGCTGGATCCATGCCGCTCCTCGCCTCTGACGAGGCTGGCACACCTCGTGCATTAGTCATGTTCGACACCCTCGGGTGGTTGTGAGTGGGTTCGCAGAGACTGGCAACCGGTGTCTGCGAACCAGGTTTCTCCGGTAACGTTTTAAACATGCTTACGACGGTGGTTGACTATCCCCCTGAGCCATCTCGGACGCAGGGCGTGCGTAACACCACGAATGTTACGCACGCTTCTTTTTAAACGCGGTCGCTTCACACCCTCCCCCTCCGGTTCTTCGTACACGCGGCACGCTCTCTCGCAGGAGGACGGTTCGCGGCCCGCGGTCACGCTGTGACCGCGGGCGCCTTCTGCGCCGACGCCCCATCCGGAACAGGCGTTTCCTTGCGCGATCAGGCAAGAGACGGACAAATCGCTGCCGCGACGATGGCCTATCATCGCGCCCGTCGCCACGCCAACGCAGGTACCCGCATGAACGTCGCCACTGCCATCGATACCCGCATGAGTTGCCGTGCCTTTCTCGACACGCCGGTCCCGAAACAGACCGTCGTCGAGATCCTGGAAGCGGCGAAACGCGCGCCCTCGGGCGGCAACCTGCAGCCGTGGCGGGTCCATGCATTGACGGGCGAACCGCTGGCGCAGTTGAAGGCACTGATCCGCAGCAAGCTGCCGTCGCAACCGACGGGCGAAGGCAGCGAGTACGACGTCTATCCGCCGAACCTGCACGAGCCCTATCGTTCGCGCCGCTTCAAATGCGGCGAGGACCTGTACGCCACCATCGATATTGCACGCGACAACAAGCCCGGCCGGCTGCAACAGTTCGCACGCAACTACGAATTCTTCGGCGCGCCGGTGGCGCTGTTCTTCACGATCGATCGGCGGATGGGACAGGATCAGTGGGCCGACGTCGGCATGTTCATGCAGAACATCATGCTGCTGGCGCGCGAGCACGGCCTGCACACCTGCGCGCAGGAAGCCTGGTCGGTCTGGTACCGGACGCTCGGCGAGTTCCTGCCCATCCCGCCCGAACACATGCTTTTCTGCGGCATGGCACTGGGCCATCGCGACGAGTCGGCGCCAATCAATGCGCTGCGCACGGAGCGAGCGGCACTCGAAGAGTTCGCGACCCTCAGGGGATTCTGAAACCAGAAGATCTCCACGGGGGACACGGAGAACACGGGGTGAAGAAATCTTCTTGACCCCGTGTTCTCCGTGTCCCCCGTGGAGAATTCTTCTCTGCCTGCCCTCAGAACCGGAAGCCCACCGCGACGCCGTAGGTCTGCGGTTCCAGCGCGAACACATTCGTGAACAGGCCCGATGAGGCATCGGTCACGTACATGCCCGTGATGTTGTCGTCGTCCATGATGTTGTTGATGAAGGCGCGCACGTACCAGGAGTCGTTCGCCGACGTGAGATCGATCTGGGCATTCAGCAGATCCCAGGATTCGATCCGGTCGATCGGCTTGTTGTAGATGCGGCCGTAGAAATCGTCGCGCCAGTAGTAGTCCACGCGCGGCGTCAGGCGCATGCCATTGCCGAAGTTGAACGTGTACTGCATGCCGACCTTGAACGACAGCTCCGGCGACAGCGCCAGTTCGTTGCCGTCGAGGTTGGCGGCGATGCCGTCCACGGCGCCGAAGAACTCGCTCAGCGGGCCGCACAGACCGAACGGTCCGCCGATCTCCGTGGGCAACATGACGCCGGCGCCGATTGCCGCCGGAATCGCCGCCGTCGGCACGGCGCAGTTGGAGCCGTCCTGGATGTTCTTGACCGTGGTCCAGTTGGGATCGCCGCCGCTGACGTCGCGCGGATCGATGCTGGTGAAGTCCTGGATCTCGGTCTTGAGGTAGGACACATTGGCGTCGATCACGAAGTTGTCGACCGGCTGGAAGACGAATTCGCCTTCGAGGCCGTAGATCTGCGCGTCGACGTTCTCGTTGACCGAGGTGCGCGCCACGATCTTCGATACCTGCAGGTCGGTGTAGTCGTAGAAGAACGCGGTGAAATTCGCCTGTACGCGCCCACCCGCCATGACGTTCTTCGAGCCGATCTCGAAGGCATTCACGAACTCGGGATCGTAGACCGGCGGCACGCTCGCCAGCGCGACGTTGTCCTGCGCCGGCGGATTGAAGCCGCCCGCCTTGTAGCCACGCGAGTAGAACGCGTACAGCGTCGAATCGTCGAACCAGCCCGGCTTCCAGTCGAAACCGAAACGACCGGTGAACTCATTGAACGTCGTTTCGTCGACACGGAAGTCGTCGAACTGCGTGGCGGTGGCCGGGTTCAGCACCGGCACAGCGAACAGCATCTGGCGATCCCTGATGCCCTTCTCGTCGCGCGTGTAGCGCAGGCCCAGCGTCCACTTGAACGTCTCGCTCGCATCCCAGTACAGCTCGCCGAACGCAGCCGTGGATTTCAGCGACGCTGACGGCGTGGCATTGATGTAGTACGGCGGTGCCGAATCGACATACGGCGAATACGCGCTCGACACCAGCGCCCAGTAATCGAGTTCGCTGGTGACGACCGTGTAGTTCTCGTCGACATCGGTGTCGAAGTAGAACAGCCCGACCTGGAAATTCAGCGGTCCATCGAAACTCGATGACAGGCGCAGTTCCTGCGACCACTGATGACCGTCCTGATCCGACTGGTCGTAGTTGCGCGAGCGGTCGCCGACATCGCGGATGAGACCGTTGAGCGAGCCGAGCATCGATGAGTCGATCTCGCTGATCGGCACGCCGCCCATGAGCGCCGTGAGAGCGGCGAGCGCCGGGCCGTTGTAGGCCATGCCGGGAATCGCCCAGTTGTAGTCGGTGCGGCCGACGAACGTCGTTTCCTGAAACCCCGTGAGCGAGGTCAGTGTGAGGGAACCGAAGTCGTGCACGAACTCGAGTGTGGCGATGGTTTCGTCCGCCCGGTAGGTCGGATCGTACTCGGCATAGCTTTCGCGCAGGCTGGTCGACGAAGGCGCACCCTGGTTGACGTCGGTGCCCAACTGCACCAGCGCGGGCGGGATCGGCGCGAAGCCGAGGAACAGGCCATCGATCTCGGGCGCCTCGCCCGGCAGCGAAGCGAGATCCAGCAGCAACGGACCGAACTCGGCGAGATTGCCGGCCAGCGTGCCGCGCATGTTGCCGGTGTGTCGAATCCGAGGCGGTCGGGCAGACAGCCGTAGGCGCCCGCCGGATCGCGATGACACAGACCCTTCGTCACACGCGCGCGCGAGGAGTCCTCATCGTAGTGATTGACCGTGAGCGTGATGTCGGTCGCATCGCTTGGCCTGAAGCGCAGCGCGGCGCGCGCCGCCCACTGGTCGCGGCCGTCGATGTCGTTGCCGGTGTAGAGATTCTCTGCGTAGCCGTCGCGCTGATACGCAATGCCCGAGACGCGCAGCGCGGCCTTTTCGCCGAGCGGCAGGTTGATCGCGCCCTTGCCCTTCAGCTCGCTGTAGTTGCCGGCCTCGAATTCGACATTGCCGCCGAACTCGCCGACCTGCGGCTTCTTCGGCAGCACGTTGACGGCGCCGCCCGTGGCATTGCGGCCGTACAGCGTGCCCTGCGGCCCGCGCAGCACTTCGACGCGCTCGATGTCGAAATACTCGGTTTCGAAGATGCGGGGATTCTTCAGCGGCACCGAGTTGAAGTGCGTTTCCACGCCGGAGTCCGAACTCGACCCCACCGACGTCACGCCGATGCCGCGGATCTGGAAGTTCGAGCTGGTGAAATTGGTCTTGCTGTAGGAGATGTTGGGAACGTTGAGCTGCAGGTCGGTCGCCTGATCGATCTGTCGTCGCGTCAGTGCCGCCTCGTTGAAGGCCGATACGGCGATAGGCACATCGATGAGGTTCTCCTCCTTCTTCTGTGCCGTGACGATGACGGTGTCGATCAGTTCGGATTTTCTGACCTCCTGGGCCTGGGACGGTTGCGCAAGAGCGAGCGTGGATGCGATGGCCAGCGGCAGCGTGCGTGCACACCGCGACGTGAGGACCCCCTGATGCATTCGCGTACTCCTTCTTTTATTTGCTTGACGGAGACGATTCGATCGACGCCGGTGCGGTTCGCGCTCCCTGCGCCGATAACGCGGACTACCAGACGACCGCGCACGGCCGGAGTATGGCACTTTGGACGGACAGTCCAAATACTGGATGCCGCGCATGAGCGCGGAATACAACGCCTATTGAGGTCTCAACATCAGACAGGAACGGGCCAGGCAGGAACGGCCGCGAAGAGCCGCATGGCGGAATGGAGTGCGATCAGAAGTCAGCGAAAGCCGTCGTGAGAACTTCAGCCTCGGCGGCGCAGCCGATTTCGCGGACGGAATTCGGCCCGGGGAAAAAATCCTCGATCAGATCCTTGCCGCCGGCAGCGCGCCAGCGAACCTTCACGCTGACGGTCTTGAAGGTATGCGTGTTCGACAGCCAGAGACGGTTGTTCGACGCATCGCAGGCACCTTCGAACTTGAGCGAGATGAAGGAGGATGCGTCAGCATCCTCTGCCTGCGGCAGCGCCGGCAACGCGACCAACATGGTCGACGCCGCCATGACTGCAGCGATCCAGGCGATTCTGGCCAATATCATCGTCTTCCCCTGAGCGCCCCAAACACGATGCGAGTGTGGTTGCCCGTCTCTGCACCGGAAGGGTCAACTGACGAGGCGAAATATAGTCGCTCTGGCGGCTGCTCGCACCGATTGGGCATGATCCGTGAGGGAAAATTTCGACGCAACGCACGGTTTGCGCTCGCTACGCGAGTCGAGCAGGCGATGGACTCGTCAACCGGCTTGGACGCCGGCGGTGAAAACGACGGTGAACGCCACGGCGCTCCCCGTGACTTCCGTCACGCCGTCACCATCGACACTTATTCCGCTACGTACTTCTGTGACTGCCCAGGACCGGCGCGACCGCCGCACCATGAACCTGTCCTGGAACGCAGGTGCTCCGTATGCAAAGGCCCGCTCGCATGGAAGCAGTCCTGTACTGGTCTGCGGTCAGCCTCATCGTTTGCGAAGGGCTGCCGATCGACAAGGCCGCCGAACAACTCGGTGTGGCGGGGCCGGACCTGCGCGACATCCTGCATCGTCGCCAGACGCTGCGATTGTTCGATGAGCCCGAACAACGACCACCCGCGTGCTCCGCTACCGTGGTGCCCTTCGCCCGCCATTAAGAATTCCCCCCGGCCCGTCACTCCACCCGCCACTCCAATTGCGAGTGATTCTCGATTAAGAATAGAATCGCCCCTCCTGCGGCGCGAGGGATGCCGCAGTCCGACACCGTCGTCCGCGCCAGCCTCCCTGGATAGCGCGGGATACAACAGATCAGCCAGTCCGGAGTGACATGCTTCCATCTACGCGAATCGCGGCAGCAGCGATGCTGGCGTTCTTATATATGTGCGCCGGCTGCAGCCGCACCCCTGCGGACGATCCGCGTCGCCCCGTGATCGCCAACTACGGCACGCTGGTCCACGCCACCTACGAGGACACGTTGCTGGCCACGCGTGCGCTCGATCAGGCCGTCGATCAGTTGCTGGCGCAGCCGAGCGCGGAAACACTCGAAGCTGCCCGTCAGCGCTGGCGCGAGGCGCGCGTACCCTACAGCTACTCCGAGGCCTTCCGTTTCTACGCCGGCCCGGTCGACGCCGAAGGTGGACCCGAGCCGCAGATGAACGGCTGGCCGCTCGATGAGAACCACATCGATGCCGTGCAGACGGATGCGTACAACGCGGCGCCGGGACTCGACATCATCGGCAACGTCAGGGAATTTCCCGAGATTACGCCGGACATCATCGCCGCCCAGAACGAAGCCGGCGGCGAAAAGAACATCGCGAGCGGTTGGCATGCCATCGAGTTCCTGCTGTGGGGCCAGGATCGCAACGATCCGCCGGAATCGGCCGGGCAGCGTCCGCACACCGACTTCGTCTCCACGGCTGCCGGTGACGTGCCCGCCCGTCGCGGCCAGTATCTGAAGGCCGCCACCACATTGCTCATCAGCGATCTGGAAATACTCGTCGCCGCCTGGAGCCCCGACTCGCCCGCCGACGCACCGAACTATCGTGCGACGCTGGTGAGCGGCGATGTCTACACCGCACTGAAGCGCATGCTGACCGGCATGGCCGCGCTGGCGGAAATCGAACTCGCCGGCGAACGCATGAATGTGCCGCTGCTGTCGGGCGATCAGGAAGAGGAACAGTCCTGCTTCAGCGACACGACCTCGACCGATCTGCGCAGCAATGCCGCGGGCATCGAACACGTCTACCTCGGCCGTTACCAGCGGACCAATGGCGCGATCGTGAGCGGACCGAGCCTCGCCGAGCTGGTGAAGAAGGCCGATCCGCGCGTCGCGGCGGAAATGGACGAGCGACTCGCTCGCACGCGCGAGTCCCTGGCCGCCATCGGCGATCCGTTCGACCGCGAGATCCAGCCCGACAATGTCGAAGGTCGCGAACGGGTCCAGGCGGCGATCGATGCGCTGCGCGCCGAAGCGCTGTCCATCGGCCGCGCAGCGCAGGCACTGCAGATCTTCCTGTCCGATCTCGAAGGGCTGGGCGATTGATGAAGCCGGTCGCGGGGTCACTCGCACTGTGGGTGTTGCTGTTCGGTCTCGCCGCGTGCACGCGCGGCCCGGACACCCAGGCGCTGCTGGAGCCCAACTCCGGCGGCGCCATGACGGTGCGCAACGCCACGCACCGGGCCTTCGCACAACCCGCCGCCAATCTCGATGTGCAGCGCCGCGGGCAGTTCTTCATCGGCAACGCCTTCTTCAACAGCCCGTGGGTGGTGGCGCCGGCCACGGCAGGCGCACGCGACGGTCTCGGGCCGCTGTTCAACGCGCGCAGCTGCGATGCCTGCCACAACAACGACGGACGCGGTCGTCCGCCGCAACGGCCGGATGAACGTCCGGTATCGCTAGTCATCCAGTTCGCCACGCCCGTTCCGGGCGACAACAACGAACCCGGCGCCGATGCGCGCTACGGCAGCAACCTCAATCCGTTCGCGATCGGCGGCGTGCCGGCGGAAGGCACGGTGCACATCCATCATCGCGAGACCCACGGCAAGTTCGCCGACGGCGAAGCCTATGTCCTGCTGGCGCCCGAATACGAATTCGCCGAACTGGCCTACGGCGAACTCGCGCATGACAACCAGTTCTCGCCGCGCGTCGCGCCGCCCGTGTTCGGCATGGGCCTGATCGAGGCGATTCCGGACAGTCAGATCCTCGAACGCGCCGATGCGGACGACAGGAACGGCGACGGCATCTCGGGCCGGCCGAACCATGTCTGGAATCACCTGCTGTCGCAGACCGTGATCGGCCGCCTCGGCTGGAAAGCCAATCAGCCCGATGTCGCGCACCAGACGGCCGGTGCCTTTTCCTCCGAGATCGGCATGAGCACCTCGCTGCGTCCCGACCAGATCTGCACGGAAGTGCAGACCGCCTGCCTTGCAGCGCCGACCGGTGGATCACCGGAAATCAGTGACGAGATCTTCGCCCACATCGTCGACTACCAGCAGATGCTCGGTGTGCCGGCACGCCGCAACCTGGAGTCACCCGAAGTGCAACACGGCGCACGCCTCTTCCTGGAGGCCGGTTGCGAGTCCTGCCATCGCGCCACCTTCACGACCGCGGAATCGAGCGAGAAGCCCTGGCTCAGCAAGCAGACGATCCATCCATTCACCGACCTGCTGCTGCACGACATGGGCGAAGGTCTGGCCGACGGCCGCGCCGATTTCGAAGCGAGCGGCAGCGAATGGCGCACGCCGCCGCTGTGGGGCATCGGCCTGCTGCAGATCGTCAACGGTCACACGCTGCTGCTGCACGACGGCCGCGCCCGCAACGTCACCGAAGCGATTCTCTGGCACGGCGGCGAAGCGGAACGTTCGCAGCAGTCGTTCCTGAACATGTCGAAGGCCGAGCGCGATGCGCTGCTGGCCTTCATCGATTCTTTGTAGGAGGCGAGGAGCAATGGCCGCAAAAAGCGCAAAAGGCGCAAAGATGAGAAAGAACCTGAAAGCGAGAGTTTGATTCTCCCTTTTGCGCCTTTTGTGCCTTTTGCGGCCATTGTTCTTTCCGGATTCTCTATGCGTTCTATGCGGTTACTTCGACAGACATTCCCATGAACACGAGCAGACGAAATTTCCTGATCGGTTCGGCCGTGGCGCTCGGCACGATGTCCGTGGGTCTCGCATACCGCTTCCAATCGCAATTGCACGGCACGTTACTGTCGGCGTTCGAGGATCCGCGCGGCGATCAGTATGTCGGCGGTGTGTCGCTGGAGACGGGCGAGGTATTCGGTGCGCGCATTCCGCTGCGGGCGCATGGCTGTGCGATCGATCCGTGCGATCCGCAGCGCGTGCTGTTTTTTGCGCGACGTCCCGGCACCGCTGCATTCGAACTGCGACGCGACACGATGCAGGCACGCATGCTGTTCGAAACGCCCGCCGGGCGGCACCTCGCCGGTCACGGCTTGTTCTCGCGTGACGGCGAACGGGTCTATACACCCGAGCACGACTACGAAAATGCGCGCGGCGTACTGGCGGTGCGCAGGACGTCAGACTTCAGCATCGTCGATGAATTCGACACGGGCGGCATCGATCCGCATGAAGTGGCATGGCTGCCCGACGGCCGGCTGCTGGTCGCCAACGGCGGCATCATGACTCACCCGCGCACCTTCCGTCGCAAGCTCAATGTTCCGACGATGGATCCGTCGCTGTGCGTGCTCGATGCAGATAACGGTGCGTGTCTCGAACAATGGCGACTGCCGGATCATCTGCTCAGCATTCGCCACCTGTCGGTCGCCGCGAGCGGTGTGACCGCGATCGGTCTGCAGTACGAAGGCGAGCCAGGCGATGCACCCGGCATCGTCGCGGTCTACGCACCGGGCAGCGGCTTGCGTCTGCTGCCTTCACCACAGGACGGGCGCACTCGTTTCCACGGCTATGTCGCGAGCATCGCGATCAGCGAGTTCCAGCAACTGATCGCAGCGGCCTGTCCATACGGCAACGGCGTCGCCTGCTGGTCGACGGCGAACGATGAGTATCTCGGCTTCGTCGCCGCATCGGAGAACTACGGCCTGTCGCGACTTGCCGACGGCACGATCGTCGCTTCGCAGCGCGACGGCACGGCGTACGAGATCGACAAAACCCCACTGCGTTCACACTTTCTGCAACTCGACAGCGAATTTCCCTTGCGCTGGGATGACCACTGGGTCGCCGTCACCTGACCCTCAATGCATAATCCGGACGGCTCACTCAAGGAGAGCTGTTCGTGAAGTTCGCAAACCGGATGCAGGCACTGGTACTCGGTACCGCAGGATTGATGGCCTGCGGCAACGCACTGGCGCAGGCAACTTCTTATTCTCCCGATCTGCCGCCGCGCGTCATCGAAGACCGCTTCCGCGTCGAAGTCACGCTGCTCGGCGCCAGCATCGATACGCGATTGCGCGTCGATCAGTCGCTGACAGTGCCGGGCACGGAAGTCAGCGCCGAGGACGATCTCGGTCTCGATGATTTCGCCCTGATGCCGCAGGCCGAGATCACGCTGCTGCCCGGCAAGCGGCATCTGCTGCGCCTGAGCGGTTTCAGTTCACGACGCTCGGCATCGACCATCCTCGACGAAGAAATATTCTTCGACGACGAGGTGTACGAACCCGGGGAGCGCGTCGACAGCGAACTGAACCTGACCATGTTCGGGCTGACGTACGGCTATCGCTTCCTGGTCCGCGATCGTGCGGAGCTGACCGGCACGTTCGGTATCCAGATCACGAGCGTGGAAGTGAATGCGCTGGTGCGCAGCCGCGTGGTGCGCGATGCCGAATCCGGTGTCGCACCGCTGCCGATGCTGGGCGTGGAAGGACGCTACGATTTCACGAAGCGCTGGTCGGCCGAAGCCCGCCTGCAATATCTAACGGCCGACATCGACGAAGTCGACGGCTCCATCCTGGATGCGCGCCTCGCCGTCACCTGGCGCATGAATCCCTATCTCGTCTTCGGCCTGGGTTATCGCAGCTTCACCATCGACATCGACTCGCGCGACGAGAACGATCCCGGCATGGTGGACATGAGTTTCGACGGGCCGCTGCTGTTCGCGCGTGCCAGCCTCTAGGAGGCGATTGGCTACTGGCTGCTGGCGACTGGCCAGATAACGGAAAACAATCCGCTCCGCGTTCTGGCCAGTCGCCAGCAGCCAGTAGCCTCTCTCAATTCTCCGCCGCGACGCCCGCAGCGTGATCGCCGTCGCGAGCCTGCAGCGGCAATCCAAAAGCAAACCGACGCGAGGCATAGCCGATCCACGTCGGCGATGGAACTTCGTCGTCGCGGCGTTCGGTCGCGTTGCTGCGCGGCCGTCGCAGCGTCTGCGACGGCGCTTCGCCGTACAGCGCACGATAGTTGCGGGCGAACAGGCTGAAATCCCACACACCGAAACGCGCTGCAATCCTGGTGACCGTATCCAGCACGGGATCACCCTTCAGCAGCGCACTGCGGATCTCCCGCAGTTGCCGCACCTTGAGCAGGCGCATCGGTCCGACGCCGAAATATTCCTGGAAGATGTTGCGCAGCGTGCGTTCGCTGACCTGCGTCGCCGCACACAGATCGTCGATGAACAGCGGCTGCCCCTCGGTCGCATCGATCAGCTCGAGACATCGCGCAATGACGCGGGTACGCGAGACCTGCGGTCTGCCGATGTGGCGATCGATCGCCCGCGCACTGCCATGCAGCGCGGCGGTGACTGCCTGCAGCAACTCTTCTTCGGCCGCGGCCGCGGCTGCCGGCTCCACGATATTGACTGTCTGCTGATCGTTGCAGATGCGCAGGGCCAGCGTGCGCATCTCCTCGAGTTCGGCGGGTGGCGACTGGCTGCGTGTACCGCCCGCGGCGGGCGACAGCAGTTCCCGGGCACTGCCGTTCAATCGTTCGAGCGGCACCGTGACCGAAGCCCAGCGCGTGGGCTGGCGACTGGAGAACGTGAATGGCTGGTCATTGACGACGAGTGCGAACGTGTTGACCGAAAGCGGCTGCCCATCGATGCGGATCGATTCCGGATCCGTCAGCGGCAGACCGAGCGTCACGCTGCCGGGCGCACCGTCGCCTGCAAACGTCGTGGCGCCACCAACATGCACCTGCTGCAGACGAACGCACCCGGCGAGTGCGCTCTCGATCCACCAGTCGCCTGACGAGCGCGCAGTAGGTACAAACCGGCCTGCGACGCCACTTAGCGAGTCAGCAAACTCATCGAAATCCGCATAGGCTCGCCGTTCCATAGTTGTTTGTTCCCTGTGGCAAGGTGCGCGAACACTAGCGCCAACTTCTACTTATGACGATACGCATTTGTTGCCGAATCATCGCAACTCCTACTGATGCGCTACGCCTGGATCCACGCGTGTGCATGCAGAAACGTCACATAGCGCACCTATGATTCGTCGCACTCTTATCGCAAGCCACCGGCGCGCATGGCTGATCAGCAGCATGGCAACGCTGGCGATACTGCCCGCCGCCGTCCATGCAATCACGCTCGACACGATGGCCATGCGTTACCTGCAGATCGGCATCGCGGTGCTGCTGCTGCAGACGGCATTGATCGTGATTCTCATGATCCAGAACCATCGACACCGTCGCGCCCAGGACACGGCGCAACAGCAACAGGCAGAAGTCACGCATACCGCACGACTGGTGCTGGTCGGAGAGATGACGGCATCCATCGCGCACGAAGTGAGCCAGCCGCTCAGCGCCATCCTGAGCAATGCCGACGCTGCAGAAATGCTCCTGCAGGCGGAATCGGTCCCGATCGATGAGATCCGCCACATCCTCGAAGACATCCGGCGCGACGACCTGCGGGCGCACGAGATCATCCGCAATCTGCGCAAGCTGCTGGCAAAGCGCGAGCTGCGCATGGAACGCATCGACATCAACGAGATCGTCGTCACGGCACTCACGCTCCTGCGCTCCGATGCCATGCGTCGCGGCATCGTCATCCGCACGGGACTCGAAGCCTCGCTGTTGCCGGCCGCAGGCGATCCGGTTCACCTGCAGCAGGTCATACTCAATCTGATCATGAATGCCATGGATTCGTTGATGGAAAGGCCGGCGCACGAACGGCATATCGAAGTCCAGACCCGGCGACATGGCGCAACGTCGGCGGAGATCTCGGTCATCGATACCGGCCCCGGAATCCCGGACGACCGCGTGTCGCGGGTCTTCGAATCGTTCTACACCACAAAGCAGGAAGGCATGGGTCTCGGCCTGTCGATCGCGCGCGCCATCGTGCAGACGCACGGCGGCACGATCTGGGCCGAGAACAACAGCATCGGTCCGGGCGCGAGCTTCAGGTTCACCATCCCGCTCGCAGCTTGAGCAATGAGAAAACAGATCGGCAGCGGAGGATCAAGATGATCGGCGGTACGAACGACGGATCAAGAGTGCATGTCGTCGATGACGACGATGGATTCCGCGTCAGCCTGATGCGGGTATTGAATGCGTCGGGATTGCAGGCAGTGGGCTATCGCTGCGCGGGAGAGTTCCTGTTGTCGGACGCCATGGCACAACCCGGCTGTGTCGTGCTCGACATCTGCATGCCGGGGCCGACCGGCATCGAGCTTCTCGACGCGCTGGCCGCACGGGAATCGGCGCCGCCCGTTGTGTTCGTCACCGGATGCACCGATGTCTCCACCACCGTGCATGCCATGAAGGCCGGGGCCATCGGTTTCCTGACCAAGCCTGTCCGGGCGGATGCACTGCTTGGGTCGGTACGACACGCGCTCGCGATCGATGCCCAGCGCCGTCAGGCCAGGCTGGAGGTCCAGCAACTGCGACAGCGGTATGCGCAGTTGTCGGAGCGCGAAGTCGCTGTTTTCATCGGCGTCGTGCACGGCGCACTGAACAAACAACTCGCAGTCGAACTGCATACGTGCGAGCGAACCATCAAGACCCACCGCGCCCGCATGCTGGAGAAGCTGCAATTGCGTTCGCTCGCGGAACTCGTGCGTGCCGCCCGCCTGCTGGGCATCGAGAGTGACGATGCGATCGGCGAATCTTCCGGACCAGCTGCGGGACGACCCGTGCACATTGGTGCAGCGCAGCCACCGATCCAGGTCGGTGCCTGCTAGGCGCATGGGCAGAGCGAAACGCCCCAACTACTGATACAGACTCAAGTCGGTGCCTGTCAGGCTTGCTTGCAGCAATGAAGGCGCGACGTTCCGCGCTATGGCCGACAGCAAGTCAGGACGGCGCCTGTGTCTACTTTCCGCGGCAACATTGTCATCGTGGAGGATGACACAGGCCTGAATCAGGCTGTATCGCGCCTGCTGCAGGCGGCGGGCTTCCATGTGACCAGCTTCGACACCGCCACTTCCGCGCTGTCCAGCGAAGCCCCACGACAGGCGGACTGTCTCGTGGTCGACGTGCATCTGCCGGACATGACCGGGTTTGAACTGAAGAAGCGTCTCGACCAGGCCGGCCGTGCGCCCCCGGCAATCATCATCACGGCGCATGACGACGCGCACAATCGTCGGCAGGCCCAGGCCATCGGTGCCGTTGCGTTTCTTGCCAAGCCCTTTGCGGGTCGGACACTGGTCGATGAAGTGGCGCGCGTGATGGACAAGGCTGATCTGAACGCTACGTCGTCGGCGGATCCGCGTTGAGCACGTCGAGCGATTCGCCGGTGGTCGCCGGCGTGATGGCTTCATCGGTGATCAGCACGGTCGAGCCCAGAGTCAGCACGCCATAGACCGCGTGCACGAACTCGACCGGAATCTCGAGTCGGGCGGCGATGGCGGGATTCGGCTCGGTGCCGCCCTCGCCATGTTCACCGGCAATCCCCACGTGCAGCCAGCGCTCGGCGCCAGGATCAGGCACGTACTGCGTGACTGTCTGCGCGGGTCCCGATGCCAGCATCAATGCATGCGTGCCGACGGGCTCCGACCCTTTGAAGATCACGCGCGCGCGACCGATCTCGACACCGTTGCGATAGACGACGATCCGGCCGCTGCCGCGACTGATGACGATGCTGACCGGGCCGTCCGGAGAGGCTGCAGGATTCCAGCGCAACTGCTCCGTCTGCTGCAGCGGCTGGTATACGACCTTCTCGCCGGCCGTCGTGACGGGGGCAAGGTATCCCGGGCTCGGCACTTCCTGCGGCTTCCCGGCGCGATCCTCGACCACGACCGTCATGCCCATCGGCGTTGCGTCGAACAGCAGCCGCGCGAACTCGCTGGGCATGTGAACGCATCCATGCGATTCCGGATATCCCGGCAAGCCGCCGGCGTGCAATGCCACGCCGCCCCAGGTGAGCCGCTGCATGTAGGGCATCGGCGCGCTGTCGTAGATCGTGGAGCGATGGTCCTTGTCTTTCTGCAGGATGGTGAAGACACCGGTCGGTGTTTCATGACCGGGGCGGCCGGTGCTCACGGTCGTCACGCCGATCAGCACGCCGTTGCGATACACGTAGCCGAGCTGCTCGCTGAGATTCACGATCATCACCATCGGTCCGGTGTTGATCGCATCGCCCAGCCAGATCCATTCGCCGTGCTTGAATTGCGACGGCAGCGTATCGGCGGGCGATGACTGCTTCGTACCCCACAGCGGGACTGCGTCGACGGACTGGGAGAACAACGCAGCCATGAACAGCAGCGCAAAAAAACGTGCGGGATTACTGCTCATGCAACCTGCTCAGGGCCGGCAATCGTGTCGGCGGATCATAAACCGCAGGTCGCGCCTGGTCGCAGCCTGCTTCGGTAAGTGCCTAGCGATCCTCTTCCGTTACTTCTGCTGCGCCAGTGCCGCCGACTCCGCCGCACAATCGCGTGTCGGCTTGAGTCCCCGGGCGCGGATCGCATCGAGTTCTTTCTTCGCCGCGTGCAGATCGCTATTGAACGTCTCGTCCGCATGCAGTCGCGCCACGACGGACGACGCGACGACTCGACCTTCACTCACGTCGCTCTGCCAGTGGACGCCGCAGATGACACGGCTCTGTCCGAACGCATAGCCGCGATCGAGAATCGGATCGGCACGATCCGGCACCAGTTCGGTCAGCAGCAAGGCCCAGGTCCAGCCGAGCGACGTGTGACCGGATGGATAGGAGCCATTGCCCCGGAGGACGGACTCTTCCTTCGGCGTGCAGCTTTCTTCGTTGTATTCGGCGAAGGGGCGACGACGCTTGTAGTGATCCTTGGCGGCGTTCGTCGCCAGGGCGGCGTCGGTCGTGGCCCGACGCAGCAGCTCGTACAGGTGCGGTGTGTCCTGTTCGGTGATGGGTGCATTGATCGCACAGGAGAACGCGCCGAGCGAGCCGGGAAAACGCAGGTCCGCATCCTGCACCGCCAGATCCCAGCGCGGCGTGCCGCGCAATGCGCGCGTCGATCGATAGGCGTCCTCGTCCGCAGCGAAAGCCGGCGCACCCACGGCGGGCGGCGGCGGCAACAGCAACAGACTGTTGGGCAGCGCATCCCGCTGCAGATAGCCGGGCAGGAAACCGAGCGACGCGCCGGGCGACTTCGACGCGGGCGGCGGCGCGGATGCAGGGGCAGTGGCACACGCCGACAGGACACAGGCAGCAGCAGCGACGACACTCGCGGCGCGACAACGGTTCGACTTCATCGGGACCCCCTGACAGTGTTTATCGGTCGCGACGATAACCGAAGAAGAGAGGTTTCACACGGAGAGCACGGAGACAAGAGCAAGAAAGTTTCCACGGGGATCACGGGGGAACACAGGGGTAAGAAATTCCATTCCGAACCCCGTGCTTCCCCGTGCCCCCGTGGAGATCCTCTTCTCCGGGCCTCCGTGATCTCCGTGAACTCCGTGTGAAACGTCCGGCTCCGATCAGTTCTTGAGCCGATATCCCGTCTTGAAGATCCACGCGATGACCAGCAGGCACAGCACCATGAAGCCCAGTGTCGCGGCGAGACTGATACCGACGCCGACATCGGAAATGCCGTAGAAACTCCAGCGAAAGCCGCTGATGAGATACACGACCGGATTGAACAGCGTGATCTTCTGCCACATTGGCGGCAGCATGCTGATCGAATAGAAGCTGCCGCCGAGGAAGGCCAGCGGCGTGATGATCAGGATCGGCACGACCTGCAGCTTTTCCCAGCCGCTCGCCCACAGGCCGATGATGAAGCCGAACAGGCTGAACGTGACCGCCGTCAGGACGAGGAAACCGATCATCCACCAGGGGTGTTCGATGTGAAACGGCACGAACAACCGCGCCGTCACGAGAATGATGAGACCCAGCAGCACCGACTTGGTCGCGGCGGCGCCGACATAGCCCGTCACTACTTCGACGAACGACACCGGCGCCGACAGCACTTCGTAGATCGTGCCCGAATAGCGCGGCATGTAGATGCCGAAAGACGCATTGGAAATGCTCTCGGTGAGAATCGACAGCATGATGAGACCCGGCACGATGAAGGCGCCGTAGCTCACGCCATCGACGGTGGCAATGCGCGAGCCGATCGCCGCGCCGAACACCACGAAGTACAGCGAGGTGGAAATCACGGGCGATGCGATGCTCTGCACCAGCGTGCGGAACCAGCGCGACAGCTCGAAGTAATAGATCGCGCGAATGGCATAGGTGTTCATTTCGACGATCTCACCAGGTTCACGAAAATTTCCTCCAGCGAGCTCTCTTCCGTGCGCAGATCCTTGAAATCGATGCCGAGCTCATTGAGCTGACGCAGCAGACTCGCGATGCCGGTCGAATCGGACTGCGTGTCGAACGTGTAGATGAGGTCATTGCCGTCGGCGGACAGTTCGAGCTGACGCTTGGCGAGCTGCGCCGGAATCTCCTGCAGCGGCGACTGCAGGTGCAGCGTCAGCTGCCTGCGACCCAGCTTGCGCATCAGCACGTGCTTGTCCTCGACCAGCACGATGTCGCCCTTGTTGATGACGCCGATGCGGTCCGCCATCTCCTCCGCTTCCTCGATGTAGTGCGTCGTGAGAATGATCGTCACGCCGCTGGCGCGCAGCGACCGCACCATCTCCCACATGTCGCGGCGCAGCTCGACATCGACACCGGCGGTCGGTTCGTCAAGAAACAGGATCTGCGGCTCGTGCGACAACGCCTTGGCGATCATCACGCGGCGCTTCATGCCGCCCGACAGCGCCATGATCTTTTCGTCCTTCCTGCTCCACAGCGACAGGTCGCGCAGGACTTTTTCGAGGTGCGCATCGTTCTGCGCCTTGCCGAACAGACCGCGACTGAAGCGCATCGTGGCCCAGACGCTTTCGAACGAATCGGTCGACAGTTCCTGCGGCACCAGTCCGATCTTCGCGCGTGCCGCACGGTAGTCGCGAATCACGTTGTGACCGTCGGCCAGCACGGTGCCCGACGTCGGATTGACGATCCCGCAGACGATGTTGATCAGGGTCGTCTTGCCGGCGCCGTTGGGCCCGAGCAGCGCGAAGATCTCACCGCGGCGGATCTCCAGATCGACCCCCCTGAGTGCCTGGAATCCCGATGCATAGGTCTTGACGAGATTGTTGATGGAAATGATCGGTTCGCTGGTCGTCACATCGCCCCCGGACAGTCAGTCGCGGGCCGGATTATAGGAGAGGCGCGGCCGGTGCGCGTCTGCCGACAAGGACGCAGACACCCTGCACCAGCCGACAAGGCGACCGCGCGTACAATTCGCGCATGCAGCGCCACATCACCGGGTTCCGCCAGGACGAGGAAGGTCACTGGATCGCCGATCTCGACTGCGGCCACAGTCAGCACGTCAGGCACAATCCGCCGTGGTTCGTGCGTCCCTGGGTGATCACCGAACAAAGTCGTCGCGATGCGCTCGGCTCGACGCTCGAATGCCGGCTGTGCAATGAGGGTCATTCGCCATGACGCTGGAAGACTGGGCACTGCGCGCGATGCAACGCCTGCCGAACGTACCGGCCCTGTTCGGCTGGCTCGGGCTCGACCGGCGCGGCCACTGGCTGATCAGGGGCGAGACCATCAGCCGCCCGCAGATCATCGAGACGATCAACCACAACTACGAGGCCGACACGCATGGCCGATGGTTCTTCCAGAACGGTCCGCAGCGCGGCTATATCGCACTCGACTACGCGCCGTTCGTGCTGCGCGCCGAGGACGAGCGCCTCGTGACCCACACCGGACTGCCGGTCGACCGACCTTCGCAGGCATGGCTGGATGAAGAAGGCTCGCTCGTGATCCAGACCGAGCACGGCCCGGGACTGCTGATCGACACCGATCTCGATTGGGCACTGGCTCGCATGAGCACGGCCGGTCGGGCGGTGGACGAAGTGGCCCTGGCCGCCGCGCTGTCGCTGCCGTCGGGACACACGTCGGCGCTCGAACTCGCGCTCGGCGCAACCCGGCTCCCGCTGCTGCGAATGGACCGGACACAGCTGCCGTCCGAACTGGGTTTCACGCGCGATCCACAGCCGCGCGAAGGCGAGCGGGTATCCACGCGAATTGCGGACTGAGCCGCGATCCTCAGCTTGAATTCGCCGGGAACCGCCACCAGTCTTGCGCCGTTCTCACGCCCGCGAACCTCGTTATCCGCGCTTCGCGCCGCTCGGCCTCGATCTGAGCCCGAATACGGGGAATGTCTGGGGCACGGTGGCGCCAAGACACCGAATCCAGAATCAGGGTGACGAAACCTAGTCAGAACAAGTAGTTGCGCCCGCGGCTTCGGCTGAAACATGACAGCCGCATCGCTGGTGGGCATCGGACGGGATCACGCATTTTTCAGCCATTGCTGCCGCGAAACGGCCGGTTCTGGACTACAATTCGCGCCCCGAAATTTCCTTCCTTTCGTAACAGCAGGACACATGGTGGAACAAGCGCAATTGGAACTTCAGCTAAAAGTGTGGAAAGAGCTTGCGATCAGCAAGCAGATGCTGATGCGGACCGCCGCAGAAGCTTTGAAACTCGACCCGAATTGCAGTCAGGAAGAGCTGAAGACGGCGCTTGATGCAGCCCTGAAGAAGGTCGCCGAAGCCGACGCCAGCGTCGTCACGGCCCGCGAGCAGGCCAAGTCGACCATCCTCGGGATGGAACAGAAGCTCGCCACCGCCCAGAAGGCGCAGACCCTCGCCGAAGCCATGGTCGTCGATCTGACCACCAGGCTCGAGAACGCCACCCAGCAGGCTGCTGCGGCACGCACCTCGTCGGCGAAGGAAATCCAGACGCTCAAGGATCGCGTCGCGGAGAAGGACAAGCAGCTGAAGGCCATCAACACTGCACTGGCCGACACGCCGGAAAACGTCCTGAAGAAGATGAACCAGCTCAAGAAGCAGCGCCAGGAAGAAGCCGATGCGCGTCGCGACATCGAAACCAGCTTCACCACGCTGCGCAAGGAAAAGACCGAGCAGGACACGAAGCTGACCCGGATGACGGACAGCACCGGCCGTCTCGTCACGACCTACAAGGAACTGCACGAGTCGGCCGCGAAGATCCACGCGCAGCTGCAGCCGCTGGTGCAGGACGCGAAAGATCTGCCGGTCCTGCCGGACCTGCACGAGAAGCTGCTGGAAGAGATTGCGAATCCGGATGCGAAGCCGGAAGCGAAGAACGGCAAGGACAAGAAATAAGGGAATCTGCCGGCGACCTGCCGCTGGCACGAAAGAAAAGGCCCGACTGTGTCGGGCCTTTTTCGTTTGCGCTTGCTCGTCGCCCCACTCCGATCTTCTTGTGGGTCAGGCTTCAGCCGGACATCCGGAGGCCGGCTAAAGCCGGCCCCACAGGAAGAAGAGAAGGACCAGGCGGCCAGCAGCCAGCTAGTTGCTGATCCTCTCCGGCACCGGCGGCGGCCCCGGCGGCAGATACGCCTCGAACTTCACGTCGCCCTTCTTCTGTCTGGACTCCTCGCGGATCGCCTTCACGGTCGCGGGCTTTTCGTACAGATCCACCATCGTCGCCGCGAGCGTCTTCGACGCCAGCACCAGGCCCTTGTGCCCGATCGACATGCCGCCGGTCGCGACCACCGGCCAGGCATGCCACGGCGCATCGGCCGGCGCGGTCGCCACCGTGAAGTGCAGCGTCGGCACGACCCAGCTCACGTCGCCGACGTCGGTGGAACCGCCCTCCTGCTTCTGACCTTCGAGCGAATGGATCTTCGTGTTCATGCCGACCTCGGGAACGTTCGTCGCGCGCTGGATCCTGCGGGCGAAGTCCTGCTCCGCTGCGGTGTATGACGGCGAGCCGAGCCACGTGAGGTTCTCGTTGACGAGGCGCGCGCCGGCCATGTTGACGAGAATTTCCCAGCTGCCGTTCTGCACCGTCAGCGTCGAGGTCGTCTCCGTCATGATGGCCGCACCCTCGGCGAGCTTGCGCGCGCGTGCCAGCAGGTCTTCGACTTCTGAACGCTTCCAGTCGCGCAGCCACAGCCACACCTTGCCGTACTCGGGAACGACGTTCGGCACATCGCCGCCGGCCGCGATCGTGTAGTGCATGCGCGACGTGGGCTTGATGTGTTCACGCATCAGGTTGATGCCATGCGTGAACAGCTCGACACCGTCGACCGCGCTGCGGCCGTTCCAGGGATCGCCCGCCGCATGCGCCGCCTTGCCGTGGAACTCGACGATGACATCGACCATCGCCTGGCTGGAGGTCGTGTCCGCCTGCGTCTCATCGCCCGGATGCCAGGCGAGCATGACGTCGACATCGTCGAACACGCCGTCGCGCGCCATGTAGGTCTTGCCGCCGATGGCTTCCTCGGCCGGCGTGCCGTAGAACCGGATCGTGCCCTTGAGCTTGCCGGCTGCGATCTGTTCCTTGATCGCGAGCGCCGCGCCCAGGCTCGCCGCGCCGAACATGTTGTGACCGCAGCCGTGACCCGCCGCACCTTCCTGCAGCGGCGTCTTCTCCGGCAATGCCTGCTGCGAAATGCCGGGCAACGCGTCGTACTCGCCCATCACGCCGATGATCGGATGGCCCGAACCGTACGAGGCGATGAAGGCCGT
>CAYWHG010000015.1:0-2336 GCA_964457865.1 uncultured Steroidobacter sp. | reverse complement strand
CGCCCATCACGCCGATGATCGGATGGCCCGAACCGTACGAGGCGATGAAGGCCGTTGGCATCTGCGACACGCCGCGTTCGACCTTGAAGCCCTGCTGCTCCGCATAGTCAGCGAGCGCGGCGGCGGATTTGTGTTCGTTCAACGCAGTTTCCGCGAAGGCCCAGATCCGGTCCGACAGACCGATCAGCTCGGGTGCATGGGTATCGACCGACTGCACGGCTGCCTTCTTCACGGCGCTCGGCGCAGCCAGCGCGACCATCGGCGAGAAGCAGGTAACCACGAACGCGGCAACCAGCGTGCGAAGTTGGGAGTGGGAACGGTCCATAGAATCTCCGGTGGGATCAATGACTCTTGTTCGGCTATTGCGCGTACGGACACACTCTGGGGAGAAAGATCTCCACGGGGATCACGGGGCACCATGGGGCACCACGGGGCACCACGGGGGAAAATCCAGCAAGCAAGAATCATTGCCTCCTATCCCCGTGAACCCCGTGTTCCCCGTGGAAATTCCTGCTCTTCGCGCAAGCGATCGCGATGCTCGGCCAGCCAGTAGCCGGCGACCAGGGTCTTGAGATCGGTGATCTGCGCACGACGCACACGCTCGATGAAGTTCTGCCACGGCACGACGACCGTGAGGATGTCCTCGGACTCCTCGGCATTGCCATGAACGCCGCCGGCCCGGCTCGTGTCGACGAAGCCCACGACCAGCGCGATCTTCTCCGTCGTGCCGCCCGAACTCACGTAGGCGCCCGGATGAGCCAGCACCGGATCGCGCAATTCGAGACCCGTCTCCTCCAGCATCTCGCGCACGGCGGCATCGAGCGGCGATTCGTCTTCGCTCATGCCGCCGGCGACGACGTTGTCGGTGAACGGCGGATCGCCGGCCACGAGACAGCCCGGCCGGAATTCATTGATCAGTACGACCTCGTCGCGTACTAGGTCGTAGCCGAGCACGCCGACGGCATGGCCACGATGCACGATTTCGCGCACCACCGTCTGCTCGCCGCCGGCATGCATGTCGGTGTCGAACTCGATCCGGTCGAGCTTGAGAAATCCCTCCGACAGTCGCCGGCTGGATCTGATGCGGGCAGTCAGCGGTGCGCGCCGCGAGATTGTGATTGTCATGCCGTCACCCCATCGAATGCGCAGAGTCTGCCAGAACCGCGGCGCGATGCGCGGCGCAAAACCGATTGCATACATTCGCGCCACGTCTCATTGCGGCGGCAACGAAGCGACCGTGCGGAGCCATGGGTTAGTCTTGATCCCTTCCCTCAACGTCGCCGGGAATTCCGGATGAGCTGGCGCATCTACCTCGCGTTCGCAACGCTCTGCCTGATCTGGGGCGTGCCGTACTTTCTCATCAAGCTCGCGCTGCGCGATCTGTCGCCGGCCTGCATCGCCTGGACGCGCATCACGCTGGCCGCGTTGATCCTGGTGCCGATCGCCTGGCGCAGCGGCGCGCTCAAGCCGGTGTTGCAGCACAAGCGTGCCATCTGCGCCTTCGCCATCGCCGAACTGGTCATTCCGTTCTCGATGATCGGCGTCGGCGAACAATGGGTGGCTTCGTCGCTGGCCGGCATCCTGATGGCGACCGTGCCGCTGACCGTCGTGCTGATCGCGCCATTCTTCGGCGTGCACGAGCGACTCGGCGCGAGACGCATCGCGGGATTGTTCGTCGGTTTCTCCGGCGTCATCGCCCTGCTCGGACTGGATATCGGCAACGATCCACGACTGTGGCTCGGCGTCGCCGCGCTGCTGATCGCGGTGATCGGCTATGCGGTGGGGCCGCTGATCGTACAGCGACACCTGGCCGGCATCGAAGAACTCGGCGCCGTGTCCGCAAGCCTCGTCGTCGCCTCGCTCATCCTGCTGCCCTTCGCGATCGGCACCGCACCGACGCACCTGCCCTCGACGCTGTCGCTGGTCTCGGTGGCAATCCTCGGCACCATCTGCACCGCCCTCGCGCTGATGCTGTTCTTCTACCTGATCCACGCTGCCGGCGCAGCGCGCGCCGCACTCGTCGCCTACGTGAACCCCGCCGTCGCCTCGCTGCTCGGCGTCCTCGTCCTGCACGAACCCTTCGGCGTTCACACGATCGCCGGACTGGTGATGATCCTCATCGGCTCGTGGCTGGCCAGCAGCAGAGAAGGGAGGCCGCAAAAGACCGCATAAAAGAAACGAATTTCTTCTCCGATCACTTGAATTCTTTTATGCGGTCTTTTGCGGCTCTCTGATCTCCTACACCCCAGCCCGCTTCGATCTCGCCAGCATCCACACGCCGAGGAACACGATGGTCGTGCCGGCGGCCATCCAGGCGGTGAAGGGTTCGTCGAGGA
>CAYWHG010000014.1:0-54008 GCA_964457865.1 uncultured Steroidobacter sp. | reverse complement strand
ATGACAATCCACAGGACGATGTTCTTTGCGAGATCGTTCAAGGTCGAATCCTCAATAAGCCCTTACCGGTGCCTGTCCACTACCTGCTCGATACATCTGCCGGGACATGGTCGCAGTGGGCAACTTCTCGCCGACACTGACCTGGAGGGAGATGGGGCCGAACGCAGAAAGCATCCGTAAAAGAAGGGCGTATGCGATTGACACTACACCATCCGGCTCAGCCATTACCAGAACCCGTCGATAGTCCGAAGCGCACGAACTTGCATCGCTTCGACCGCCGGATCCGGTTGCCGCACCCGATCGCAACGCACCCTCTTCCACGCCATCGCCAACCAACTGATCTCCTTCGTAGAAACCTTTGCCGGTTCAATCAGATAGCCTGATCGACCGGCTCAGTACGAGATTTCCTGTTCAAGTGGGGGCCGGAACCTGCATTGCAAGTGAAACGGGACGGGATGGTTCCCCGCAACACATCGACAGCAATGCCTCGTCGCCAGTCGCCCCTGTGTCTGCCCGATTTGATACGGTTGCGCCCCCGAAAACGACCGGCAGAACCGAATGACGACGGCCACACTTTCCGAAAAGCAGCGCAAATACCTGCGAGGGCTGGGGCACGGGCGCGAGCCCATCGTGCTCATTGGACAGGGTGGACTATCGGCTGGCGTCACCAAGGAACTGGATCTGGCGCTGGGCGCGCATGAGTTGGTGAAAGTCCGCGCCCGCGTGGATGATCGCGACGAACGCGACCTGATCTTCGACGAGCTGACGAAGCAGACTTCGAGCGCGCTGGTCCAGCGCATCGGCAACGTGGGCCTGTTCTACCGGCGCCACAAGGAAAAGCCGAAGATCATCCTACCGGCCGATTGAACTTCCAGACCACGACGAGCATCGCGAGACAGGCAACCAGGAAGCAGGCGCCGGCGATTCCGTGCAGCACACCGAAGCGCGCCATGTCCCCGGCAATCCGAGCCCGCTCCATCAGCGGCCCCAACAGCAGGTGACTCGCCAGTGGCAGCAATGCGGCGACCGCAACGAACGTGCGGGCCGGTAGCGTCAGCTTGCCGGCCAGGCTGAACCCGAGCAGCAAGGCACCGATCCCGACGCCGATCCAGGTTTCGATAAGGAAGAATCTTGCCGCAAGCTGTCCGGCAACACGCCGGTCATCCAGCACCGCAAACAGGGACGGCGCCACGATGCCGCAGACCGTCCACAGACTGCCGGCCCAGAATGCGATCAGAAGCGACGCAAGGCGCGACATGTACGTCGCTCAGACGTACTTCACCGAGACGATTTCGTATGAACGGGTGCCGCTGGGCGCCACCACATCGACGATGTCTCCTGCCTGCTTGCCGACCAGCGCCCGCGCAATCGGCGATGAGACGGAAATCCAGCCGTTGCGGATGTCGGCTTCCGCGTCCCCGACGATCTGGTAGACGACCTTGTTGCCGTCGTCCTGATCTTCGAGATTCACCGTGGCACCGAACACCACCTTGTTGCCCACGGACACACGCGTGATGTCGATGATCTCCGAATTCGACAAATGCGCTTCGAGATCCTTGATGCGGCCCTCGATGAAACTCTGCTGTTCGCGCGCGGCATGGTATTCCGCGTTCTCGCTCAGATCGCCATGACTGCGCGCTTCGGCAATGGCCTGGATCACGCGTGGCCGGTCTTCGGTTTTCAGACGCTTCAATTCGGCACGCAAACGCTCGGCGCCTTTCAGAGTCAATGGCAGGCGCTTCACGGTGCGACCTCCTGATGCAGATCCTGTAAACGATTCACGTCAGTCTCGTTGATATGCGCAATGGCATCGCAGGTCGCCAGACCCGCGGTGACGGTCGTGTAGTAGGTCACCCGCCGGTGAACGGCTTCGCGACGAATCGAGCGGGACTCGAAAATCGCCTGCTTGCCTTCGGTCGTGTTGACGATGAGCGAGATCTCGTCGTTCTTGATCATGTCGACGATGTGCGGACGACCTTCGCGGACCTTGTTGGCGCGTCGGCACGCAATGCCGGCATCGGCAATGGCATTGGCCGTGCCTTCGGTGGCGACGATCTCGAAGCCCTGCGCCACGAGCCGCCGCGCCAGCGTCACTGCCGCCGGTTTGTCGCGCTCGCGAACGCTGATCAGGCAGACGCCGCGCGTCGGCAACGTGACGCCGGAAGCGAGTTGCGCCTTTGCGTAGGCCTCGCCGAAGGAACGTCCGGTACCCATCACCTCGCCCGTCGATTTCATTTCCGGACCGAGAATCGGATCGGACTCCGGGAACTTCGCAAACGGAAAAACGGCTTCCTTCACCGAATAGAACTTCGGAATGCGCTCGGTGGTGAGCCCCAGATCCTTGAGCTTGCTGCCCGTCATGACGCGCGCCGCCATCTTGGCGATAGGCACACCGGTCGCCTTGGACACGAAAGGAATGGTGCGCGAGGCGCGTGGATTCACTTCGAGGATGTAGATGATGCCGTTCTGGATCGCGAACTGGATGTTCATCAGTCCGACGACATTCAGCCCGCGCGCCAGCTTGCGCGTCTGCTCCCGCAGTTCGGACTGCAACTCGGCGCTGAGGCTGTTCGGCGGCAACGAACAGGCGGAATCGCCCGAATGCACACCGGCCTGCTCCACGTGTTCCATGATGCCGCCGATGTAGACATCCTCGCCGTCGCAGATCGCATCGACGTCCACTTCGACCGCGAGATCTAGAAAGCGATCGAGCAGCACCGGACTGTCGTTCGACACCTTGACCGCATCCGTCATGTAGATGCGCAGGTCTTCCTCGTTGAAGACCACTTCCATCGCACGGCCACCGAGAACGTACGACGGACGCACGACCAGCGGAAAGCCGATGGTCTTGGACATCGTGATCGCCTGATCTTCGGTGCGGGCCGTGCAGTTCGGCGGCTGCTTCAGGTTCAGCGTCTGCACCAGTTGCTGGAAGCGTTCCCGATCTTCGGCGACGTCGATCGCGTCCGGCGTCGTACCGATGATCGGTGCACCAGCCGCTTCGAGCGCGCGGCACAGTTTCAGCGGCGTCTGGCCGCCGTACTGCACGATCACGCCGGCGGGCTTTTCCTTGTCGATGATCTCCATGACATCTTCGAACGTCAGCGGCTCGAAGTAGAGCCGGTCGGAGGTGTCATAGTCGGTCGACACGGTTTCCGGATTGCAGTTGACCATGATGGTCTCGAACCCGGCCTCGCGCAGCGCGAGCGCCGCGTGCACGCAGCAGTAGTCGAATTCGATGCCCTGTCCGATGCGGTTCGGCCCACCGCCGAGGATCATGATCTTCTTGCGATCCGACGGCTCCGATTCGCATTCCTCGTCGTAGGTCGAATACATGTACGCCGTCGAAGTTGCGAACTCCGCAGCGCAGGTATCGACGCGCTTGTAGACCGGGCGAATACCCATGGTCGTGCGCCGGCGGCGAACACTGACCTCGTCCAGACCCAGCAAGGTCGCCAGGCGTCGATCCGAAAAACCTTTGCGCTTCAGATCCCGAACACGATCGCGATCGAACGCCTCGAGTCCCTGCGCCTGCACGGCCTGCTCTTCGGCGATCAGGTCAGCAATCTGCGCGAGGAACCAGCGGTCGATCTTCGACAGCGCGTAAACCTCCTCCAGCGTCCAGCCCGCACGCAGCGCGTCCGCCGCGTAACGAATACGATTCGGGCCGGGCATGCGCAGTTCTTCACGCACACGCTGAACATCTTCGTCGCCCAGCGGCAGCTTCACGATCGGATCCAGGCCGTCGGCACCCGTCTCCATACTCCGCAGTGCTTTCTGCAGCGATTCCTGGAACGTACGGCCGATGGCCATCGCTTCACCGACCGACTTCATCTGTGTCGTCAGCCGATCGTTGGCGCCGGGGAATTTCTCGAACGTGAATCGGGGAACCTTGGTGACGACGTAGTCGATGGTCGGCTCGAACGACGCCGGCGTAGCGCCGCCGGTGATGTCGTTCTTGAGTTCGTCGAGCGTATAGCCGACGGCCAGCTTGGCGGCGACCTTGGCAATCGGGAACCCCGTCGCCTTGGACGCCAGCGCCGACGAACGCGACACGCGCGGGTTCATCTCGATGACCAGCAACCGGCCGTCATCGGGATTCACCGCGAACTGCACGTTCGATCCGCCGCACTCGACGCCGATCTTGCGCAGCACGGCAATCGACGCATTGCGCATCACCTGGTATTCCTTGTCGGTGAGCGTCTGCGCCGGCGCCACGGTGATGGAATCGCCCGTGTGCACGCCCATCGGATCGAAGTTCTCGATCGAGCAGATGATGATGCAGTTGTCCTTGCGGTCACGGACAACTTCCATCTCGAATTCCTTCCAGCCGATCACCGACTCCTCGAGCAGCACTTCGCTGGTCGGCGAGGCATCGAGACCGCGTTCGACGATCTCCACGAATTCTTCGCGGTTGTAGGCAATGCCGCCGCCGGAGCCGCCCATCGTGAATGACGGACGGATGACGGTCGGAAAACCGATTTCCGCCTGCACCGCCAGCGCCTCGTCCATGCTGTGGGCGATTTTCGATCGTGGCGATTCGAGGCCGATTTCGCGCATGGCATTACGGAAACGTTCGCGATCCTCTGCCATGTCGATGGCTTCGCGCGAGGCGGCAATCAGTTCGACGCCGTGCTTTTCCAGCACACCTTCACGCACCAGATCGAGCGCGCAGTTCAGCGCGGTCTGGCCGCCCATGGTGGGCAGCAATGCGCTCGGCTTTTCCTTCTCGATGATGCGCTCGACGGCGCGCCAGTTGACCGGCTCGATGTAGATGGCATCGGCGGTTTCCGGATCCGTCATGATCGTCGCCGGATTGGAGTTCACGAGGATGACGCGATAGCCCTCTTCCTTGAGCGCCTTGCAGGCCTGCGCGCCTGAATAATCGAATTCGCACGCCTGCCCGATGACGATGGGCCCGGCACCGATGATGAGAATGCTCTGGAGGTCAGTACGTTTTGGCATCTCGACTCTTGATCTGTGGCGTCGTCTTTAGCGCTCAGCGACACGCCGCGTGCCGTCTTTGGCAGCGGTCTGTGCATTGAGGCGTTCATTGATCAGGCTCACGAAGCGACCGAACAGGTCGCGCACATCGTGCGGCCCGGGGCTCGCTTCGGGATGACCCTGGAAGCTGAAGGCCGGCCGGTCGGTGCGTTCGATGCCCTGCAGCGAACCATCGAACAGCGACTTGTGGGTCACTTTCACGTTGGGTCCAAGCGTCGTTTCGTCGACGGCGAAACCGTGGTTCTGACTGGTGATCAGTACGCGGCCGCTGTCGAGATCCTGCACGGGATGATTCGCGCCGTGATGGCCGAACTTCATCTTCACCGTCTTCGCGTCGCTCGCCAGGCCCAGCAACTGGTGGCCCAGGCAGATGCCGAACACGGGGATGTCCGTCTTCAGAAACTCGCGGATGGCGTCGATCGCATAGGTACATGGCTCCGGATCGCCGGGGCCGTTCGACAGGAAGATGCCATCCGGATTCATGGCGAGCACTTTCTCCGCCGGTGTCTGCGCAGGAACCACCGTGATGCGGCAGCCGTGATCCGCCAGCAGGCGCAGGATGTTGCGCTTGATGCCGAAGTCATAGGCGACCACGTGGACGCGCTGGCCCGGACGCTGCTTCGGTCCCTGCGCCAGCGCCCAGTTCGTCCCTTCATTCCACTGGTAGGTGCGTTTGGTCGACACGACCTTCGCGAGATCCATGCCCTTGAGACCCGGGAACTTGCGGGCGGCGTGCACGGCAGCCGTCGCCGTCGCCTTCTCGCCGGTCATGATGCAGCCGGCGAGCGCGCCCTTCTCGCGCAGGATGCGCGTCAGCTTGCGAGTGTCGATATCGGCGATCGCGACCACCTTGCCGCGCTCGAGAAAACTTTCGAGCGACTCCGAGGCACGCCAGTTGGCATAGGTCGCCGGCAGGTCGCGAATGATGAGGCCGGCGGCGCAGACGGAAGCGGATTCCAGATCTTCGGGATTCGCCCCGGTGTTGCCGATGTGGGGATAGGTAAGCGTAACGATCTGACGGCAATAAGACGGGTCGGTCAGGATTTCCTGGTAGCCCGTCATGGCAGTGTTGAACACCACTTCGCCCGTCGTATTGCCCTTTGCGCCGATCGAGCGGCCAGAAAAAACCGTACCGTCTTCAAGCGCAAGTACAGCGGTCGTTCTGTCGCCTTGAGTCACTTCAGCTCCTGTCATCATTTCAGGCGCGCGCACGAATAGCGGGAGGGGCTGGTAGCCGATCCCGCGCACTAGAAATATCGCCACGTGCTGAAGACGGCAGTCTACGCGAGTGACCAGAGTGAGGGAAGCAGAAACTTGGGCATCTGTTGGGCATCTGGCGGGCATCTGGCCTGAGGAAAACCACGACCAGCACCACCGTTGCCCACGCTATGAGCCGCCCGACGCGATCAGGAAAGTCCCAGCACATCCTGCATCGAATAGAGGCCCGGCTCGCGGCCACGGACCCAGCGGGCGGCAGCGACGGCGCCGCGCGCGAAGGCCATCCGGTCGCTGGCGCGATGCGTCAATTCGATACGCTCGCCGATACCGGCGAACGTGACGGTGTGATCGCCGACGACATCGCCGCCGCGAAACACGGAAAAACCGATCGTGCCGCGCGGGCGCGCGCCGGTGTTGCCATGTCGCGCGTACTCCGCGGCCGATTCGAGCGATACCTTGCGCCCATCAGCCGCGGCCCGGCCGAGCGCGAGCGCCGTACCGGAGGGTGCATCCTTCTTGTTGCGGTGATGCGCCTCGAAGACTTCGATGTCGTAACCCTCGTCGAGCGTGGCTGCGGCCAGTTCGACGAGCTTGAGCAGCAGATTCACGCCGAGGCTCATATTCGGGGCGCTGACGATCGCGATCCGCTTCGCCGCGCTTTCGATCTCTGCGCGGGTCGCAGCATCGTGACCGGTCGTGCCGATCACCAGCGGACAACCGGCGCTGACACAGGCGCGCAGATGGGCCGACGTGGCCTCGGGCAGGGCGAAGTCGATGGCGACGTTCGAATCGCGCAGGGCGTGCGCCGGATCGGCACTGATGAGCACGTTGCGCAACGCGGTGCCGGAAGGCTCACCCGCGTCCCTGCCGTTCCAGCGGCTCTGCGGCGAGGCGCTGGCGCCGGTCAATGCTGCATCGGGCAGTTCATCGAGTGCGCAGAGCAATGCGCGACCCATGCGGCCGCTGACACCGAAGATCGTCACGCGCAATGCTGGATTCGTCATGGCGTCAGCTGCGGATGGTTTCGAAGAAGCGCTTCACGCCGTCGAGCCAGGTACGCTCGCGGGGGCTGTGATTGTGGGTGCTCGTGCGCATGGTCGCGTCGAACTGTCGCAGCAGATCGCGCTGCTCATCCGTCAGATTGACGGGCGTTTCGACGACGACGCGACAGAACAGGTCGCCGGTCGCGCCGCCGCGCACGGGCTTGACGCCCTTTTCCCGCAGCCGGAACACGCGACCCGACTGGGTCTCGTTCGGCACTTTCAGTTCGACATTGCCGCCGAGCGTCGGCACTTCGATCGTGCCGCCGAGCACCGCGGTCGCGAAACTGACCGGGACTTCACAGGAGAGATGACTGCCGTCGCGCTCGAAGATCGGATGTTCGCGTACGCGGATCTCGACATAGAGATCGCCCGCCGGTCCGCCATTGCGCCCCGCCTCGCCTTCGCCGGCAAGCCGGATGCGATCGCCGTTGTCGACGCCCGGCGGCACTTTGACGGAGAGCGTCTTCTTGCGACGGATGCGACCCTGACCCAGGCAGCTGTCGCAGGGCTGGCTGATGACCTGGCCGCGGCCTTTGCAGCGCGGGCAGGCCTGCTGCACGGCGAAGAAGCCCTGCTGCATCCGGACCTGACCCGAGCCATGACAGGTCTCGCAGTTGGTCGCCTTGGAGCCGGGCGCGGCGCCGCTGCCCTTGCAGGGCTCGCATTCGCCCAGCGTCGTGAATTCGACGCTGGCTTCGTGGCCGAAGACGGCCTGTTCGAGATCCAGTTCGAGGTCGTAGCGCAGATCCGCGCCACGAAATACTTGCTGGCGCCCACCGCGCCGGGCACCGCCGAAAATGTCGCCGAACACATCGCCAAAGATATCGCTGAAGGCATCGCCGGCGCCGAACCCACCACCACCGCCGCCGCGTGCGGCCAGTCCGTCATGGCCGTGCTGATCGTAGATGGCGCGCTTCTGCTCGTCCGTCAGCACCTCGTAGGCCTCCTTGGCCTCCTTGAATTTCTCCTCGGCCTCGTGATCGTCCGGATTGCGGTCCGGATGAAATTTCATGGCCAGGCGCCGATATGCCTTCTTCAGTTCGGCCTCGGTGGCTGTGCGGGAAACCTCCAGCACCACGTAGTAATCGCGCTTGGACATTCAGGGATCTGCGTTGACAGTTGACGGTTGACCGTTGACGGCCGGAAGAAAAAGTCCGGAGCCAAGGTACCGTTCGTTCATTGTCCTTGAGACTCGCGAAAGCCCCTTTCCACCACCGCGGAAAGGGGCCGTGTGCATTCTGACCGCCAACGCCCAGCCGTCAACGGTCAACTTCCTCTCAGTTGCCGGCCTTCTTGTCCTTGACCTCTTCGAACTCGGCATCGAGCACATCGTCCTGCTTGGCACCGCCCGGACCCGCGCCCGCCGCACCTTCAGGCTGCTCGCCCGCGTTCGACTGCGCATAAGCCTGCTGCGCCAGCGCACCCGACGCCTCGGCGAGCGCCGCCGCCTTCTTGTCGATGATGTCCTTGTCGTCGCCGGCGATGGCCTTCTTCAGATCCGACACGGCCGATTCGATCTTGGCGCGATCCGCACCCTGGACCTTGTCGCCCAGATCCTTCAGCGCCTTCTCGGACTGATGGATCAGCGCATCGGCCTTGTTGCGCGACTCGACCAGCTCGCGGAACCGCTTGTCTTCTTCGGCATGCGACTCGGCATCCGACACCATGCGCTTGATGTCATCTTCCGTCAGACCGCTCGAGGCCTTGATGACGATCTTCTGTTCCTTGCCCGTGGCCTTGTCCTTCGCCGACACGTTCATGATGCCGTTCGCATCGATATCGAACGTGACTTCGATCTGCGGCATGCCGCGCGGTGCGGGAGGAATGCCTTCGAGGTTGAACTGGCCGAGCGACTTGTTATCGCTCGAACGCTGGCGCTCGCCCTGGAGCACGTGAATGGTCACCGCACCCTGGTTGTCGTCCGCCGTCGAGAACGTCTGATTCGCCTTGGTGGGAATCGTGGTGTTCTTCTCGATCAGCTTGGTCATGACACCGCCGAGGGTTTCGATACCCAGCGACAGCGGCGTGACGTCGAGCAACAGCACGTCCTTCACTTCGCCGGAGAGCACGCCACCCTGAATCGCGGCACCCACGGCCACGGCTTCATCGGGGTTCACGTCCTTGCGCGGCTCCTGGCCGAAGAAGTCCTTCACGGCCTTCTGCACCAGCGGCATGCGCGTCTGGCCACCGACGAGAATGACCTCGGAAATATCGCTCAGCGACAGACCCGCATCCTTCACCGCGGTCTTGCAGGGGCCGATCGTGCGCTGAACCAGGGCTTCGACCAGCGACTCCAGCTTGGCGCGCGTGAGCTTGATGCTCAGGTGCTTCGGACCGGAGGCATCCGCCGTGATGTACGGCAGGTTGATTTCCGTCTGCTGGCTGGACGACAGCTCGATCTTGGCCTTCTCCGCAGCTTCCTTCAGGCGCTGCAATGCGAGCGGATCGCGACGCACGTCGACGCCGCTTTCCTTCTTAAATTCTTCGCCGAGGTAATCGATGATGATCTTGTCGAAGTCCTCGCCGCCGAGGAACGTGTCGCCATTGGTCGCGAGCACTTCGAACTGACGCTCGCCGTCGACATCGGCCACTTCGATGATCGACACGTCGAACGTGCCACCGCCGAGGTCGTACACGGCGATCTTGCGGTCACCGCCCTGCTTGTCCATGCCATAGGCAAGCGCGGCCGCCGTCGGCTCGTTGATGATGCGCTTCACGTTCAGGCCCGCGATGCGGCCGGCGTCCTTGGTCGCCTGGCGCTGCGAGTCGTTGAAGTACGCCGGAACCGTGACGACGGCTTCGGTGACGGGCTCGCCCAGGAAATCCTCGGCGGTCTTTTTCATCTTCATGAGCACGCGCGCCGAGATCTCGGGGGGCGCCATCTTCTTGCCCTGGGCTTCGACCCAGGCATCGCCGTTATCGGCGTTGACGATCTTGTAGGGCACCATGCCCACGTCCTTCTGCACGACATCGTCCTGGAAGCGGCGGCCGATGAGGCGCTTGATGGCAAACAGGGTGTTGTGCGGATTGGTGACGGCCTGGCGCTTGGCCGACTGGCCGACCAGGACTTCATCGTCCTTGGTGAACGCGACGATCGACGGCGTGGTGCGATCGCCTTCGCTGTTCTCGATCACGCGCGGCTTGCCGCCTTCCATGATCGCTACGCACGAATTGGTCGTGCCGAGATCGATGCCGATGACCTTACCCATGTGCCTCAACTCCTGAGAAAACGTGTTTTGAAAAGTCGAATACGGTGCAATTGAAACTGTGCAACTGGCGATCTAGATGCGGACCGTTGCCGGGCTTTCAAGACGCGTTGCGCAACAAATGCGCGCTTCTCTGGCTGCCCGTAGCCATTCTGCAGACAAGATTAACAATGACATGTAAGTCATTATTCCTGATAATTTTTCTACGGCTCGCGAGCTACAATGACGCGCGCCGGACGCAGCAGGCGACCGTTGAGCTGGTAGCCCTTCTGCACGACCTGCAACACCGTGTTGGGGACATGTTCCGCCGAGGGCTGGGCAACCATCGCCTCGTGCATTTCCGGGTTGAAGGTCTCGCCCTGCGGCATGATTTCCACCAGGCCAGCCTTCTCGAAGGCCTTGGACAGCAGCTTCAGCGTCGCTTCCGTGCCAGCCCGCAATGTTTCGAGATTGCCCGAGGCTTCCGCGCCCAGTTCCAGACTGTCCTTCACGCCGATCAGGTCATTGGCGAACCGGTCGACGGCGTACTTGTGCGCCTGCTCGACCTCGCGCACCGATCGCTTGCGGACATTCTCGAGTTCGGCCAACGCGCGCATGTACAGATCCTTGCTCTCCAGCGCACGCACTTCCGCCGCTTCGAGCGCACCCTTCAGAGCGGCCACATCGACGGGCTCCTGATCTGTGGCTGGATTGTCAGAAGGGTGGAACTGGTCTGCAGTCATGTCCGATTGTCTCCATCAGTGCATAGGTGGCCGCGGCCGCCAGGCCGGGCAATCGATTTGGGAATCTGCGGCTGGGCGCCGCGAATTCAAGACCGCTGGTTCAGCGCCGAACCCAGCAGTTTCGCGGTGATGTCGACGATCGGAATGACGCGTTCGTACGCCATCCGTGTCGGGCCGATCACGCCCAGCACCCCGACCACTTCCTGGTCCAGCGTGTACGGGGCCGTGACGATACTGCAATCGTCGAGGATCGTGTGTCCGGATTCGTGGCCGATAAAGATCTGTACGCCTTCGGCTTTCAGGCTGTGGTCGAGCAGGTTGAGGATGTCGCGCTGCTGGGTGAAAGCATCGAACAGCCGGCGCAGCTTTTCGACGCTGGAAAGTTCGGCGAAATCCATCAGGTTGGTCTCGCCGGCCATCACGTATTCCATCTTGCCGGCGACCGGCGCATCGACGACCCGCTGCGCCAGCATGATCGCATCGAGCATGAGCTGGTTGAGACTCTCGCGCGTCTCCTTGAGCTGCGCGACCAGGCGATCCCGGATGGTCGACAGCTCCCTGCCCGCCAGTTCCTGATTCAGGTAGTTCGAGGCCCGGCGCAGCTCCTCGGCGCCGTAGTGCCGTTCGAGCTGCAGGATCCGGTTCTGAACCTCGCGACCGTTGACGATCATGATCGCCAGCGCACGGTTGTCGGACAGCGGAATGAATTCGATCTGGCTCAGGGAGGCATGGCTCTGCCGCGGCAGAGTCACGACGCCGGCCATGCGCGTCACGCTCGACAGCATCCGCGAGGCCGCGGCGACCAGCGCCTTGGGGTTGTCGACGTGCTCGCCAAGATGCGTCTGGATCTGCGCCACCTTCGCGTCTTCGAGAGGCTCATATTTGAGGAGCGTATCGACGAAGAAGCGGTAGCCCTTGTCCGTCGGAATGCGGCCGGCCGAGGTGTGCGGCGACGTCACGAAGCCCAGTGCTTCGAGATCCGCCATGACATTCCTGATGGTCGCCGCGCTGAGCGTGAGTCCGACGTCGCGCGACAAGGTGCGCGAACCCACCGGCTGGCCGTCGCGAATGTAGCTCTCGACCAGCCGCTTCAGCAGTTGCTGGGCTCGTTCGTTGAGCAGGTCCTCGGTGGTCTCTGGACTCATCGTGAATCGTAAGCGGTGTCGTGCGGGTTACGCGGTACTGACGTCACTACAAACCCATGTGACAAAAGGCATTTTGCCTGCATCCTCGGGACGCGCGGCGAAACTAGCACGGCGCCTGACGGTGTCAAGCGACAGCCTCGCCCGCATCGGGCTCCACGAGGGTCATCGCCGCATGCTAAAACAGCGGCCCATGTCGTCTACCGCAGAATCCTTCAAATCCATCGCCCTGGTCGGCAACCATCACGATTCGCGAGTCGGCGAGTCCATGCTGATCCTGGCCACTCATCTGCACGGACGTGGCCGTCGCGTGCTGCTGGCATCGGACACGGAACTCGACTTCGGCTCCCTGCCGATCGAGCGCCATCCCGAGAAAAACCTCGGCAGCAGCGTGGACCTGATCGTCGCGGTCGGCGGCGACGGCACCATGCTGAGCGCCGCCCGCCTCGCTGCGCCGTTCGACGTTCCAGTCCTGGGCGTCAATCGCGGCCGGCTCGGCTTTCTCGCCGATATCACCCCAAGCGACATCCGGGAACGGCTGGACGACGTATTGAACGGCCGCTACGTCAAGGATCACCGGGCCATGCTGCAGGCCAGCCTGGTACGCACCAACCAGCAAACCAGCGAGAGCCAGGCACTCAACGATGTCGTGGTACAGAAATGGCAGACGGGCCGGATGCTGGACTTCGAAACCTGGATCGACGGCCGCTATGTCAACAGCCACGGCGGCGACGGGCTCGTGATTGCGACGGCCACCGGATCGACCGCGTATGCGCTGTCGTGCGGCGGTCCGATCCTGTATCCGGAACTCGATGCGACCGTGCTCGCGCCCATCTGCCCGCACACGCTGTCGGACCGGCCCATCGTGATTCGCAGTTCCGCCACGGTCGAAGTACGGCTGGTCGATCGACCCGATGCCAATGCGCACGTCATCTGCGATGGCGTGTCGCTGGGCGAACTGGAAGTCGGCGATCGCCTCCTCGTCACCCGCGCGGACACCAGCGTGACGCTGCTGCATCCGCCGGATCACGATTACTACCGCATCCTGCGCTCCAAGCTGCGCTGGGGCCGCGGCGATCGCATGCTGCCCGGCGGTCCGACGGACTGACTTCCAGGAATTCCGTGCTCACTCATATTCAGATTCGCGATTTCGCGATCATCGACGCCGTGGAACTCGAACTGGGCCGCGGACTCACGGTGCTTACGGGCGAAACCGGCGCCGGCAAATCCATCCTCGTCGACGCCCTGCTGCTCGCGGCCGGAGGTCGGGCCGGTGCGGAAGTGGTACGCCACGGCGCCGATCGCGCCGAGGTTTCCGCCACCTTCGGTATCACCGGCAACACCGCCGCCCTCGACTGGCTCGACGAACAGGCCATCGAGCATGAAGGCGAATGCGTCCTGCGCCGCGTGGTCTCCGCCGACGGACGCTCGCGCGCCTATGTGAACGGCCAGGCGATGTCAGTCCAGTCGCTGCGACAACTGGGCGAAACGCTGGTCGACGTTCACGGCCAGATGGAATACCAGTCGCTGATGCGCCGCGCCTCGCAGCGCGAATTGCTGGATCGCAACGGCGATCATGCGCCGCTGGTCGCCGCAGTCGCCGCTCAGTGGCGAACGCTGGCATCGTTGCGCGCGGAACGCGACGCAGCGCAGGCCACCGCCCGCGACCGCACGACACGTCTGGAAATGCTGCGATTTCATCTCGCCGAACTTGCGAGCCTGGATCTGAAGTCCGAGGAGATCGAGGAATTGACCGCCGAGCGCATGCGCCTGTCGCAACGAGGTCGTCTCGCAGAAGGCGCCCGCGCAATCGTGCAGCTGCTGCGCGAAGCCGAAGATGCCAGCGCGGAACAGGCCGTCTCCCGCGCGCTGTCGATCGCCCGGACCCTGACCGATCTCGACGCGCAGTTCGCGCCGATGACCCGCTTCATCGACGAATCCCTGATCGCGCTGCGCGAAGGTGTCGAATCCGTCGAACGCTACGAATCCTCGCTCGATGCAGATCCAGGTCGGCAGGAATGGGTCGAGCAACGTCTCGCAGCGATCGAAGGTCTCGCGCGCAAGCATCGTGTCGAACCTGCCGAGCTGATCGCGACTCGCGAAAATCTCGACCTGGAATTGAGCCGGCTCGAAGCGCTGGATGCCTCGCTCGAATCCATTGAAACGAAACTCCTCGAAGCGGAGAAAGCGTTTCGCAGCGCCTGCAGCAAGCTGTCGGCAGCGCGGAAATCGGCGGCTGCGGAACTGAGCGAGCGCATTACCGCATTGATGCAGAGCCTCGGCATGCCGGGCGGAAAATTCCAGGCAGCCGTGTCGTCCTTGCCGCCGGAATCCGCGGGGCAGCATGGCGCGGACGACATCGAGTTCCTCGTGAGCGCGAATCCCGGCCAACCGCCGCGCCCGCTGGCGAAGGTCGCCTCGGGCGGCGAACTGTCCCGCATCAGCCTGGCAGTCCAGGTCGCGGCTGCACAGACCGATACCCTGCCCTGCCTGGTCTTCGATGAAGTCGATGCGGGCGTGGGCGGCGGCGTGGCGGAAATCGTCGGCCGGCAGTTGCGAACGCTGGGCTCACGGACCCAGGTTCTGTGCGTGACCCACCTGCCGCAGGTAGCGAGTCAAGCCCATGGCCATGTGCGCGTCGCCAAACTCACGGATGGCAAGACGACGCGAACGTCGCTGCATCCGCTGACCGACAACGAACGTACCGAGGAGATCGCCCGGATGCTGGGCGGTGTCGACATCACGGCCCAGGCTCGCGCGCATGCCGCGGAAATGCTGCAGGCGGCGCGAACGACAGAAGAGAAGCCGAAAGCGTCACGGGCTTCGCGACGGTCGAAGAACTAACCGTCCGGCTTTCTCCTGGTGGGTTCTTGCTGTGGGGCCGGCTTCAGCCGGCCTCGGATGTCAGGCTGAAGCCTGACCCACAGGAAACCTGCCTAGCTCATCTTGCCGCTGCGCCCGCCGCCGCCGGCATGCGAGGGGCAGCCCGGCCGGCCGCAACGGCCGTAGAGAATCATCGAGTGATCGACAAGCTGGTAGCCCAGCTTCGCCGCCACTTCCTTCTGGCGGGATTCGATACCGGAGTCCATGAACTCTTCGACGCGACCGCAGTCCAGACAGACGATGTGATCGTGGTGCTCGCCTTCGTTCAGCTCGAACACGGCCGTCGTGCCTTCGAAATGATGGCGCGTCACCAGGCCCGCAGCTTCGAACTGGGTGAGTACGCGATAAACCGTCGCAAGTCCGATGTCTTCGTGAGACTCCAGCAAGTGCTTGTAGATGTCTTCCGCACTCATGTGCCGCGGCTTCGCGGTGCCGAGAATTTCCAGGATCTTGATGCGGGGGAGCGTGACCTTGAGTCCGGCCCGGCGCAAATCATTGGTTTCCACGTTCATGCTCCTCCAGTTTCCCGCACCCGACGACCGGCGGCCTCAGGCAGTTTCCCGGCACGGGCTCAGGCAGTGCCGGCTTGCCGCTGCATACTCGGGCCGCTGCAGCGTTGCCGGAGCCTTTTGAGTATCATGCCCGCCGCATTATCACGCACTCGCCAGACTCCCTCCACCTTTCGGAGGGAATGCGTCGGCGGGTGCTTACGCCGAGGTTGTTGAATGATCTCTTCCGCATCTGCCACGACAGTACTGTCGCGCGCGAAACTGCTGCTCGCCAGCCTGCTGATCCTCACCTGCCTCGGCGGTTGCGTGCATCGCATCAACATCCAACAGGGCAACTTCCTCGAAGCCAAGGACATCGATCGCGTGTCCGTCGGCATGACCCGGGTCCAGGTGCGCGCGCTGCTGGGCACGCCGATGGTCGCCGACCCCTTCGAAACCTGGCGTTGGGATTACATCTACTATCTCAAGCGGGGACGGCTGAAGCAGCCCGAGCACCGCCAGTTCACCGTGTACTTTGAAGACGACAAGGTCGTGCGCATCGACCGTTCCGACAAATCCCCGGAACAGAAGGCAGGAAGCGCGACGCCGTCGACCGAGTCGCAGACCTGAAGACTATTTCCCCGATCGGCTGAGCGGATTGCGCGCCGCGGCCTGACGCCGCGACTGCTTCGGATCGGCAATCAGCGGCCGCAGGATCTCGACCCGGTCGCCCTCGCCAACCGGCTGCGTCAGCGGCACGACACGACCGAAAATCGCGCATTGCAGGGGTTGTCCCGACATGGCGGGAAACTCCGCCGCCAGCCCGGACTTTGCCACCGCCTCCGCGACGCTCGCGCCCGGCTGCAGCCACAGATCCACCGTCGACTGCCGCTCCGGCAACGCATAGCAGACCTGCACGCGAATTCGCTCAAGCGGCGGCGCCATACACCGCCCGTGCCCGAGCCACGAATGAATCGACGAGTTGTGCGCAACTCTTTTCGAATGTCTTCGACAACATCATCGAGAGCACCGGATTCGAGAATTCGAACCGGATGGTCAGGCCGATCTTCGTGCCGCGGTCGCCGATGGGATCAAACGTCCACCGCCCCTCCAGCACCTTGAACGGGCCATCCACCAGCCGCAGATCCATGCGATGCGGCGGCTCAAGAATGTTGCGTGTCGTGAACTTCTCCGTGAAGCCGGAACGCTCCATTTCGAGCTGACCCGTCACCTCGGTCGGCGTGCGTCCGATCAGCTTTGCGGCCGACACCCAAGGCACAAACTCGGGATACCGCTCGATGTCCTCCACGAGGGCGAACATCTGGGCGGGCGTGTAAGGAACGAGGGCACTGCGTTCGACCTTGCGCATCGCCGGGATGCTACTGCCCATCGCTGCATCGATCCATCCTTCCTCCGTCATCTCCGCTACAATCCGCGACCCTCATGACTGCCAAACCAGCCAAGAAGTCGGCGACCAAGGACAATCCGCTGATCGCCGACAATCGTCGCGCGCGCCACGACTACTTCATTGAAGAGACGTACGAGGCCGGCTTGTCCCTGATGGGCTGGGAAGTGAAGAGCCTGCGTGCCGGTCGCGCGCAGATCAAGGAAGCCTATGTGTTCCTGAAGGACACCGAGGCGTACCTGTTCGGCGCACACATCTCGGCACTGCCGACCGCGTCGACCCACGTCATTCCCGATCCCATCCGCACGCGCAAACTGCTGCTCAATCGCGCCGAGCTGAATCGGCTCATCGGCGCGGTGGAACGTCGCGGCTACACGCTGATTCCGCTCGAGCTGTATTGGAAGAACGGCCGGGTGAAACTCAAGCTGGGACTGGCCAAGGGCAAGAAGGAACACGACAAGCGCGACACGTCCAAGGAACGCGACTGGCAGCGCGAAAAATCCCGCCTGATGAAACACTCCCGACGCTGACGTTGCCGCCGGTCACGGGCCGGGCGTATCGTCGCTTCAATAGAAGAACCGGTATGGGCCTTCAGGCCCGACACAAGGGGGTTTCGTGTTCGCCAGATCGATCGCGATTGCGACGGCGGCTGTCGCCGTCTGTGCCTGCCAGCCCAAATCAGCCGCTCCCGGAGATCCGGCCACAAAAGTTGCACAGGTGGATTCCGCGCGCCTCATCGCCGCGGACGCCGATTCACGCAACTGGCTGAGCTACGGACGTACCTATTCGGAACAGCGTTTCTCGCCGCTCGCGCAGATCGACAAGGCGAATGTCAAAAACCTGGGGCTCGCCTGGTTTCTGGATCTCGACACGCATCGCGGACAGGAAGCAACCCCGCTGGTGATCGACGGCGTCATGTATTCCACCAGCGCGTGGAGCAAGGTTCAGGCGATCGATGCCGCCAGCGGCAAACTGCTCTGGCAATACGATCCGAAAGTGCCCGGCGAAACGGGAGTGAAAGCCTGCTGCGATACCGTCAATCGCGGTGTCGCCGCCTATCGCGGCCGGCTCTTTCTCGGCACGCTCGACGGCAGACTCGTGTCGATCGACGCCGCCACCGGCAAGGAACTCTGGTCGGTCGTAACCGTCGACCAGTCGAAGCCCTACACGATCACGGGCGCGCCGCGGGTCATCAAGAACAAAGTCCTCATCGGCAACGGCGGTGCGGAATTCGGCGTGCGCGGGTACATCTCCGCGTTCGATCCGGAAACCGGCAAACAGCTGTGGCGCTTCTACACCGTGCCGGGCGATCCCTCGTTGCCTTTCGAATCGAAGGAGCTCGAGGTCGCGGCCAACACCTGGAAGGGCGAATGGTGGAAGTCCGGCGGTGGCGGCACGGTGTGGGATTCGATGGCCTACGACCCGGAACTCGACCTGCTCTATATCGGCACGGGCAACGGATCGCCTTGGAATCAGAAGATCCGCAGTCCCGGCGGCGGCGACAACCTGTTCCTGAGTTCCATCGTCGCGCTGCGGCCGGACACGGGCGCCTATGTGTGGCATTACCAGACCACGCCGGGCGAGACCTGGGATTACACGGCAACCCAGCACATCATCCTGGCCGACCTGACGCTCGATGGACAGACACGCAAAGTGCTCATGCAGGCACCCAAGAACGGTTTCTTCTATGTACTTGACCGCACCGACGGCAAACTGATCTCGGCGCAACCCTTCGCGACGATCAACTGGGCGAGCGGCGTCGATCCCACGACCGGTCGACCGATCGAGAATCCCGAAGCGCGTTACCCGAATCCCGCGGAGCCGTTCCTCGCGATGCCCGGCCCGCTCGGCGCGCACAACTGGCACCCGATGTCATTCAGTCCGCAAACCGGGCTGGTCTACATTCCCGCGCAGGAACCCGGGTACGCCTACATGGATGCCGCCAACTACGAGCCTCGCGCTCTGGGCTTCAATATCGGCATCGATGCAATCGCTTCGACAATGCCGCAGGACGCGCCGACAAAGGCCGCCCTGCTGGCGACCGTACGAGGCTACCTGCAGGCGCGTGATCCGATCACACAGAAAGTCGTCTGGTCGGTTCCCCATGACAGCTCGTGGAATGGCGGCGTGCTTTCCACCGCGGGCGATCTCGTCGTCCAGGGCAACGCCATGGGAGAACTCGTTGCTTACGACGCACGCAATGGCGAAAAACTCTGGAGCTTCCAGGCACAGACCGGCGTCGTCGCACCACCGATGAGTTACGAAGTGAATGGTGAGCAATATATTGCGGTGGTCGCGGGATGGGGCGGCGCCATGCCGCTCACGGGAGGCGATGCCGCGCGCAAGGGCGCGATCAATGCCAATCGCAGCCGCGTTCTTGCGTTCAAGCTGGGCGCACATGGCGAACTCCCCGCGGTTACTGTTGCCGTCGCTGCTGATGCCCCTCCTCCTCGCGTCAGCGATGCCGCCAGAGTCGCAGCAGGCAAACTCGCGTTTCTGCAATCGTGCGCCGTGTGCCACGGCGATGCCGCCGTCGGTTCGGGCGTCACCCCTGATCTGCGCCATTCGCCCATGCTGCAAAGCGCCGACGCGTGGAAAGCCGTAGTCATCGACGGCTCACTCCGAGAACGTGGCATGGTCAGCTTCGCGCCGGTGATGACGGCGGATGACGCCGAGGCCGTGCGTGCCTATGTCATCGACCGCGCGAATGATGAGTGAGAGGGTGGCTGATCGCCCTGCAACTCAATCGCGACTTGTTATTCCGCCCCATGCCCCTACACTACGTATGCTCTTGGGGGCGACCGGCTTCGACGTGGGTGGCGAAACTCCAGGTGCATGCCGAGTTGTAAGTAACTCGTAAAACTGCTTACAAACTTATAGTTGCAAACGACGACAACTACGCTCTGGCGGCTTAATCCCGCCTAACCCTCGCCTGGCATGTGCTTGTGCATCCAGATTCGGGGGACGCGCTCACAAGCTCGCGGGTTCGGTGTGCTCCAGGCCGACTTGCTAAAACGTGCTGAAGCTGGCTTCGCGTCTTCCCTGCCCTTCGGGTAGCGCGCGGCGAGATACAAAGAATGGGCTAAGCATGTAGATCTTGTAGCGTAGTGCTTACGGACGCGGGTTCGATTCCCGCCGCCTCCACCAACACCCTCCGGGGCCTTCATCAAGGCCCCGGAGATTTAGTCTGCTTGTGGCCGCTCTCGCCGCCCAGCTCTATGCATGCTTGCCACGACCCCGCATCTTTCGGGGCTGCGCGTATTTGCAAAACGTCGACATGGATAGTTTTGCTGGCGCCCAGCGCGCCTGCAGGCGCCCGCAACAAGTCATGCGCCGTTCGTAGCGCCAACTACGTCATCAGGATTTGGGTTGCGCCGCCCGCGCCCACATGCACGCCCGCGACGCCTTCTGCCAGCACATCCCTGTCTCCGCACTGCCGCTCGCGCGGCAGTGCGGAGCGAACAGACACTCCCTTGTCTGCGTGAACACATAACTCACCTTCCGTTGATGATTACTGGAACATTCCCTTCGACTTGCCCTGCCTCAATACACCGACCACGACTCCCTCGATGGTCAACGACTGTTCCTTGAGATCGACACGAATCGGCTCGAACTCCTCGTTCTCAGGAAGCAGCCAGACGATCTTCCCTTCCTGTTTGTAGCGCTTCACCGTGACCTCATTGTCCAGTCGCGCCACCACCACCTGCCTGCTGCGCACATCCGGCGTGCGATGCACCGCCACCAGATCGCCGTCAAGGATACCGATGTCCTTCATGCTCATTCCACGCACTTTTAACAAGTAATGCGCTCTGGGCTGAAAAATCTTCGGATCGATCTGCAGATGCGATTCGATGTGCTCCTCCGCGAGGATGGGCCTGCCCGCTGCAACTCGACCAATCAGGGGCAGACCCATTTGCTCGCGAAGAGAGTCTTTCAGCTGGATTCCGCGGGATGCGCCGGGGATCAGATCGATCACGCCCTTGCGCTGCAGGGCGCGCAGGTGTTCCTCCGCCGCGTTTGGAGATTTGAAGCCAAAGGCATCCGCGATCTCCGCTCGTGTCGGCGGCATACCGGAATCAGCAACGGCCTCTTGGATGAGCTTCAGGATTTCGCGCTGGCGGGGAGTTAGATCGGGCATGCAGCAGACCTGTATGGGTCGTCAGTGACTGTCTTTATATACAGTAAAAACAGCAAATGCAATGAAGTTGCACTTGCGGCCCCCATGAGAACCACGTCTCACTTAGCGATCAGAAGCCGCGCACGACGCTGGCAACTGTTTTACAGAAGCCCACCTTCCCTACCACCTGTCTTGCACCATAGCCCGCTAGTCGGCCCCCCCTCCGAACGAGCATGTCCGTTCTTATAGTTTCGACATGCAAGGAACCCGAACCATGCACAACAGACGAACCACCCGCGGCTTCACGATCCTCGAACTCATGCTCACCGTGGCAGTCGCTGCAGTGCTGGCAGCCGTCGCTATTCCCAATATGCGGGATTTCATCCGCAACAATCGACTCACTGCCGTCGCCAACGATTTGCTGCGATCGACGCAGCTTGCTCGCTCAGAAGCAATTAAAAGACAGAGCAATGTCGTCGTGTGCGCCTCGTCCAATCCGACCGACGCGACTCCCACGTGCAGCTACGGCTCCTTCGCAAGCTGGATCGTCTTCCAGGACACCAACAGCAATTGGGCCCACGATGCCACTGAGGAGGTTATCGAACGCGTTGAACCGATCGACACGACAGTGACAGTAAAGAACGACAACCACGGCATCCTGAGCTACGCCCCATCGGGCTTCGCCAATCCGGCCGGGACACGAACACCTTCGAGCCGTGTCGTGATCTGCGACGCTCGCGGCAATCAAGCAGTCGGCAGTCAGTCCGCCGCCCGCGCCGTGATCATCGAGCCGACCGGACGCTCACGAGTCACCAAAACGGTAACAGACATCACCACCGCGATGACTGTATCCGGAGCATGCCCATCATGAGCACAACCCCTCACTTCAGGTGCATGGTCTCCACCGAACGCGGTTTCAGCATGGTCGAAGTGCTGGTTGCCCTGGTCGTACTCGGCGTCGGTATGCTCGGCATGGCAAGCCTGTATGTCGTCTCTCTGCGCGCCAGCGGCAGCGCCATTTCGCGGATGCAGGCGGTGAACCTGGCCAGCGATATCGGCGATCGGATTCGTGCCAACCGCAATGCAGGCACTGCCTACGCAGGAACTGCTGCCGACAACGGTACCGGATGTATCGGAGCCGACAAGACCTGCGCACCCGCTGCAATGGCGGCGCACGACCTGTTCGTATGGCAGCAGCAGATCGTCGCCACACTTCCCGGCGACCCCGAAGGGACGATCGAGGTCGACACGAGCACGAATCCAAACACCTACACCATCACCGTGTCCTGGCTCGAATCGGGCGAGGCCGGCGACGACGGCGAGAACCGTCTGCAGTACGTCATGAGAATGCAGATATGAGCAGGATCCTCCGGATGAATGGCCAGCGAGGCGTCAGCCTGATCGAGTTGATGGTCGCCGTGACGATCGGCGGCCTCCTGATATTCGGCGCGACGCAGGTCTATGTGGACAGCCGCAATACCTATGAAGTCAACGAGCGGGTAGCGCGTCTACAAGAGACGGCGCGCTACGCGCTGAGCGTCGTCGAACCGGACATCCGCATGTCGAACTACTGGGGATTGGTCAAAGGGTCCAGCGTCATTTCGGGCCAGGCGTTGCGCACAGAAGCGTCCGCGGGCGCCCCCACGGACTGCGGTACCAATTTCGCACGCGACCTCACGAACAGTGTTGAAGGATCGGACGGCAGCGCTACTTTCGCCTGCGAGGACTATCGCGACGATTCGGTTTCGAGCGCGGACACGATAACAGTCCGGCGAGCAACCACCGCCGAAGCCGCAAGCGGAACGACACGACTGAAGATCTGCTCGACCCGTGTCATGGGTCAACTGGTGACGGACAGCTCAGGCTGCACGATTGCGCCGGCTGGGCAGGTCAATGACCTGATCGTGAATTCCTACTACATCGCCAAAGACTCCGTCGGCCAGACCGGCTTGCCCTCGTTGCGACGGATCAGGCTCATCGCCGGACCGGCATTTGATGACCCTCAGGAAATCATTCCGGGCGTCGAGGACATGCAGGTGCAGTTCGGTATCGATCCGACCGGCACCAGCGGTGTCGCCTCGCGATACGTGAACCCCGGAGAAGTCGACGATGGAGAACAGGTGGTGTCGGTGCGCATCTGGCTGCTGGTGCGCTCAGAAGTGCCTGAAGTGGGTTTCGAAGATGGCCGAACTTACGAATACGGCGACCGGGCGAAAGCGAACGGCACAACGGCCGACCTGAACGCTGCGGGAGCGGCAACAGCTGCCTACGCTCCTGCAGACGGTTTCCGGCGACTGCTCGTCTCGCGGACCATCCAGCTCCGCAACGCATTGGGAACCTGATCATGCGCAGCCCGAACCTCATCAGCATTGATCGCCGCAAGCAGCACGGTGCCGCACTGGTCGTGGGCCTCCTCCTGCTCATGGTATTGACGCTACTTGCCATCTCCGGAATGAATTCCGCCAGTCTCGAACTGGTGATGGCCGGCAATACCCAGTACTACCAGAACGCATTTCAGGCGGCCGAAACCGGCATCGAACAATCGTTGGTCGAGGGCGATTTCAATCCGGGTGCAACCCCCGAATCGATTCCCGCCACAGACCGCGCAACCATCACAGGCACGCAGGACACGTTCGTAGCGACGATTACACCGCAACTTAACGGCGCCGCGCAGCCGGCGATGTGGGGATCGAGCTGGGACAGCTTTTCCACCTTCCACTTTGAGATCGAAAGCAATGGGCAGTCGCATCGCAGCGCGCAGGTGACGAATCGTCAGGGCGTGGCAATCATCGCTCCACAGGATCCAACGGTCATGCCGCTGGACCCAACGTCACCAGCCCTGACCGCAGATCCCGCGACGCCGTAATCGACGGCAAACGAATTCTTCTTGAGGACTTACGACATGCGCTTTCTCGAACGGTCGCACATCAGCCTGCTCGCAGCGGCAATCGTCGCGTTCGTCGCAAGCCCGGTGACCCGGGCGGACGACACCGAAATCTTTGTCAGTCAGCCAGCCAACAACGTGCAGGCGAATATCCTGCTGATCATCGATACGTCGGGAAGTATGAATCTGCTGGCTGAATCGACCCTTGAGCCATATGACCCGACATTCTCCTACTCGAACACGGGGACGGGTAGCTGCAGCAACAAGCGCATTTACTACTCGAACAGCGCGGAGGCACCCACGTCTTGCACCGGACTGTCATACATCGAGATGTCCGCTGATTTCACTGCAGCCAGTCCGGGTTATCTCAAGTGCAAACGTGCAATCGACTCCCTGGCATGGGGTACCGGAGCAACGGGCACTGGCTTCTATTCCGACAAGTTCATTCGTTGGCGCGACAAGACTTGGCAGAATTCGCTTTCCAACGGGACTGACGTGGAATGCAACGAGGACTCCGGTACCCACGGCGCCAATGCAACCGACGCCGCAAAATGGCCTGAAAAAGGATCCACCAATAGCAACCAAACCAATGGACGCTGGACCAGCACGGCCACGGACTCATGGTGGGGAGTCGCCAACAACACGGGTACGAGCACGACGCTCTACAGCGCCAACTACATTCGTTATCTGAAAAACGGCCCGCGCAATAACCTGACACGCATGGCGGTAGTAAAGGCAGCGGCGGCGAGCTTCCTGAATTCGCTGCCCAACCTCAACGTCGGCGTCATGCGCTACAGCACCAATTCTCACCAGTATGGCGATGCCGACAGCACCGCTGCTGGCGGCATGGTGATGTCACCGGTCTCTCCGCTGAACGACAAGCGAGCAACGCTGATCAACGAAATCAGCGGTGCCTCCAGCAAACTGTACCTGCCTCATGGCTGGACGCCGCTGTCGGAAACCCTGTACGAGGCGTACCGCTACATGTCGGGCGGAGAAGTGCTTTACGGGAACAACTCGAAACTATGCGATGAGGTGAACACTCCCGCCGGCAGCAATGGAACCTGCACCAACAACAGCCATCTCATCAGTCACCCCAGCGTCGCTGCCGCGATCAGCGGCGCAAAATACATCAGCCCGATGACCGAGTCGTGCCAGGCGAACTACATCGTTTTCCTCACGGACGGTGAAGCAACGAAGGACACCCAGTCCAACACCGCGATCAGCGGGCTTTCCGGAGAATCATGCAGCGGCGACGGCGGCTGCCTGGGCGCGTTGACGCAATACATGTTCGAGAACGATCTGCGACCGGACGTCGAGTTCGAACAGAACATCCGGACGTTCTTCATCGGCTTCGGCGCGGATTTCAGCGGCAACGCCAATGCTTTTGCGAAGCTGCAGAGCGCGGCAGATCGCGGCGGCGGTTCCGCCTACCAAGCCGACGACCTGAGCAGCCTCTCCTCCGTATTCAACGCCATCGTCACCAACATTCTTCAGACGAGCACGACCTTCACCACACCCACCGTGGCCGTCAACGCGTTCAACAGAACCCGTACGCTCGACGATCTGTTCGTATCAGTCTTCCAGCCGAATAGCAGCGCCCACTGGCCGGGCAATCTCAAGAAATACCGCGTCGACAATGGCGTGATCAAGGACAGCAGCACCCCGGCGAAGGAAGCGGTGGATCCGAACACGGGATTCTTCTCCGATGCATCGCGCAGCTTCTGGTCGGCATCGGCCGACGGCGCGCTGGTCGCCGCAGGTGGCGCCGCAAACCAGATTCCCGCTCCGGCTGCCCGCAAGCTCTATACCTATGTCGGCAATGCGAAGCCCGGCTCGCCGGTAGCCCTGAGTTCGCATCCGTTGGCCACGACCAACGACGCGCTCGATACTGCACTGGGACTGACGGCTCCTGGCGATCCTACGCCTGATGAACTGATCGAGTGGGCACGCGGCGTGGACTCGCTGAATGAAGACGGCGACACCGCAACGACGGTTCGTCATGTCATGGGCGATCCGATCCATGCGCCGCCCGCGGTCGTTATTTATGGGGGCACGACAACCACGCCCGACATCAACGACGCCGTAGTCTTCCTGACGACCAACGATGGTTATCTGCACGCTATCGACACGGTGAGCGGCAGGGAACTGTGGGCCTATGTGCCGCAAGAATTCCTCCCCAACCTGAAAGAGTTGTATTTCGACAATCCCGTCGTAACGAAGCCGTACGCCCTGGACGGAGAACTGACCGTTCTGAAATATGATGTCAATGGCGATGGCATTGTCGGCACCAACGACCGCGTGATCCTGTTCTTCGGTACCGGGCGTGGCGGCAATCGCTACTACGCGATCGATGTGACCGACAAGGACGACCCGGAGTACCTGTGGTCGATCGGACCGAGCGATCTTCCCGGCATCGGACAGACGTGGTCGGCGCCCGTGATCGCCCGCATGAACATCGCTGGCAAGACACAGAACTCACAGAAGCTCGTACTTGTCATGGGCGGCGGATATGACACGACTCAAGATAGTACGGTTTACAACAGCGAAGACAGCGTGGGGAACAAACTGTTTGTCATCGATGCAATTCGCGGCAGCCTGCTGTGGTCGGCCGGCAAGACGGGCGCCGATCTGAATCTGACGCGCATGACCCACAGCATTCCAGGTGGAATTGCCGTACTCGACACAAACAGCGATGGCTTCGCCGACCGGATGTACGCCGGTGATATGGCTGCCCAGCTCTGGCGGTTTGACATCACGAACGGCAACGATGCAGACGAACTGGCTGCTGGTGGCGTTCTGGCCTCACTGGGAGCGAAGGATCTGCCTGCCACCACGAGCGCCGCGGATCTCGCTGCAGCCGCGCGACGTTTCTACAGCCGCCCGGACGTCGCAGCGCTGCAACGCACTGGTGCACCTCCAATCCTCAATATCGCAATCGGTTCGGGTTACCGCGGTCACCCGCTCAACACGTCCACACGGGATCGGTTCTATTCGATTCGCGATACCCGACCGTTCGCACCGATGACACAGGACGATTACGACGATCTCACGATTCTGAGTGATGCCGATCTCACCGACATCACTACGGACGTGGATGCGGTGATGCCTGTGAACTCAGCAGGCTGGAAGCTTCTGCTGAATCGCCCGAACTGGCGCGGCGAAAAGTCACTGAGTCCCGCTAACACCTTCGACAACAAGGTGTTCTTCACCACCTATACGCCGCCTGCCGAGGTAGCGTCCGACCCCAATACATGCTCAAGATCCAGCTCGGGCAGCAACCGTGCCTATGTCGTCAATGCATTCAACGGCGCACCCGTGCCACGCCGCGACGGCGAGGACCTGGATCCGGACGATCGCTACGAAGACCTTGCGCAGGGCGGCATCGCTCCTGAGGTGTCGTTCCTGTTCCCAGGAGAATCTGGCGATGACGATCCCAATGAAGATCCGAACGCAGAACCGAAAAACATCGTCTGCCTGTCCGGTGTCGAAGTTCTGGATGTCTGCAAGAACTTCAACAGTCGTATCAAGACGTACTGGCGTGAGTTGACAGCTCCTTGAGGAATGCTCTGTGAACACATTCTTGGCTCGTTCCTCCATGAGACGCCGCATGCGCGGCGTCACCTTGATCGAGTTGATGACGGTCATCGTCATCGTGGCTATCCTCGGCTCGATCGCCGTCAGTTCCTATCGCAGCTATCTGCTCCGCACGAACAGAACGGAGGCGCGAATGGCATTGCTGCGAATTCAGACAGCCCAGGAAAAATTCTTCCTGCAGAACAATCAGTATGCTGACGAGGACGCCATGGAGGCTGGACCGCCTCAAGGATTGGGCGTGCTCGCAACGACACCGAGCGGTTTTTACGCGATCACTATCGAGAACTATTCGGCTACTACTTATACGGCCGTAGCGACTGCCATCAATGGCCAGCGTGACGACAAAACAGCCTGCCAGACGTTCTCCATCGATCAGAATGGGACGCGTAGTCCTGACGTCAGCAGCGGGTGCTGGAAATAAATCAAAATAGCGTACGAAGCCTGCGTTGCTCGCTCGCGTTGTCGCCCACCAACGACGTCTTCCTGCACAAGCTTTCACGCCCCGCCCCAATCTTGTATCCTCCGCGCTCGACTCGGCCTTGGCAGCTTTTACAAATAAAAGGCTTCCGTGGCGATATCCGCGGAACTACGCATAAGTCTCGCGGATTAAGAGGCGTGAAATTTCGCTCTGGTCCTTTTTATCCGACCCAGAAGAAGGGGAAAGAAATCATGAAGAACGTCATCTCCACCACGCTGAAGGCAGGTGTTGCGGCTCTCGTCCTCGTTTCGGCAAGCGGCTGCGTATCGCAGAAGTATGTCGACGAGATCAAGGCGACCGCTGACAAGGCCCTGCAGGATGCGGCCGCAGCGAAGGCTGCTGCTGACTCCGCCGCCAGCGCCGCTCAGGCCGCAAAGTCGTCGGCTGACAGCGCGCAGAGCGCCGCCAATCAGGCTCTGCAGGCCGCTCAGGCCAGCCAGGCTTGCTGTGACGCGACCAACGAGAAGATCGATCGCGCGTTCAAGAAGTCTGTGTCGAAGTAATTCGGCAAGAACTTCTGGTCGATACGAAAACGCCGCGCTTTGCGCGGCGTTTTCTTTTTGAGCATCTGATAAATGAGATAGCTGCCCAGAGACGCGTCGGACGAAGCGATCATCTACTTCTGGCAGTCGGCCAGAAGACCAGTTCGCCAGCCGCCCGAAAGAGGGCGGACCCCACAGCCTCAGCCATGGACTAACTCGGTGGAAAGGATAGCCTCGTACCGCAGGGTCCGCGGCGAGGATTCTAGCAGCCGCGCAACGAACGCCTTACAGATTCGTCGATCGATCCCGCATCGAGCGCCGGCGATCGATCAAGGCGTATCAACCAGCTGCGAAGTCGGCGCGCCGAGCATCACGGGCTCCGGAATGCCGGTGGCACGATTGAATGTGTGCTCTGCCTTCGCCCAGTCGATGACACCGCCGGGACGATCCTGCGTCGCCGTCACCAGGAGCCGCGTGATCTGTGTCAGGCTGTGAATGTCCTGCTGATCGCTGCCTGCGAGCGGGGCATGGACTTCCATGTAGAGTTCATCGCCGCCCCACCCCATTTTGTACGGCTGATGGATGATACGAACGGGCGTGTTCACCGCGATCATCTTGAAGAACTGCTCGATGTCCTCGGGATACATGCGAATGCAGCCGTGTGTCACCTGCATGCCCACGCCGCGCGGATTGTTGGTGCCATGAATCAGATAGGCGCCGCCCGGGATGCCAAGCCGCATCGCATAGTCACCCAGCGGATTATCGGGACCTGCCGGCACCGCTTTCGGCAGCGGACGCCCATCAGCTGCATGCTCCTTGCGAACGGACTCGGGCGGATACCAGATCGGCTTGGTGCGCTTGTCCGTGATCCGGGTGAGCCCCAGCGGCGTCTTCCAGTCCATCTTGCCCACGCTGATGGGGTACGTGACGACGACCGGAGCCTCGCCCGCCTTCGGCGCGGGAAAGTAATAGAGCCGGTGCTCGGCAAGGCTGACGACGATGCCCTGGCGGGGGGCGTCGGGGAGGATGTAGCGCGACGGAATGACGACCTGCGTTCCCTCCCCCGGCAGCCATGGATCGACGCCGGGATTGGCCGCCACGATCTCTTCGTAGCCGACGCTGTATCGCCGCCCCATTTCCAGCAGCGTGTCCTCGTACTTCGCCACGACCACCTGCACCTGCCCCAGCACGGTACCCGTCTCCGGAATGGTGTAGGTCGCGGCCACTGCGGACGACAGTTGAGCCAGGACCAGAATGGCCAGGGTCGGAACGGGAAGCGTCGAAAGATAAGTGCGCAGTGACATGGGTCGAGTCTAGGAAGCGGCGTTTTGCCTGTCTACACGGCCAGACCGCAATGAACGCGGCAAGTTCACCGCTGTGGACAGAAGTGAGAACTAGGACGATTGGGCGCGCAGCAGATCGGAAATCTGGGTCGGCACGCCCTTCTGGGCTTCGATCAGCGCCACGCGGATCGCATTGCCGAAAGAAACCACGTCGGCGCTGCCATGGCTTTTGATTACAACGCCGGTCAGGCCGACCATGCTCGCGCCATTATAGGTGCGCGGATCGAATTCCCGACGCAGCGAGCGGATCACCGGCCACGAGGCCAATGCACCGAGGTAGCGCAGCGGATTGCGCGTGTATTCGGTCTTGAGCGCGCCGACGAGCATGTTGACCAGGCCTTCCATCGACTTGAGGGCCACATTGCCCGTGAAGCCATCGGTCACGACGACGTCGACCTCGCCGGAGAAAATGTCATTGCCCTCGACGAAGCCGATGTAGTTCAGCTTGCTGGCGCTCAACAGGCCCGAGGCTTCCTGGACCACGCTATCGCCCTTGGTTTCCTCTTCGCCGATGTTGAGCAGGCCAATGCGCGGATTGGCGATGCCGTGCATGTCGGATGCGACCACCGCGCCCATGACGGCGAACTGAAACAGATGTTCCGCCGTGCACTGGGAATTGGCGCCCAGATCGAGCATCTGGGTATGGCCGTGACGTGCACGGATCCGGGAGATGATGGCGGGCCGGTCGATGCCTTCGACCGTCTTCAGCACGAACCGGCCGGTGGCCATGAGGGCGCCGGTGTTGCCGGCACTGACGCAGGCGTCCGCCTCACGGGCTTTCACGAGGTCGATGGCCACGCGCATCGAAGAGTCTTTCTTCTTGCGCAGCGCGTCCTGCGGCTTCTCGTCCATCGTGACGACCTGGGACGCCTCATGCAGGCGGATCCGGTCGCCGAAGCGATTCTTCGCGTCGCCAAGATGCGGGCTAATCGCATCGCTGCGACCGACCAGCACGATGCGCAGGTCTTCCGCGCGGGCAAGCGCGTCCAGCGACGCGGGGACGGTCACGACAGGGCCGTGATCGCCTCCCATTGCGTCCACTGCGATCGTGACCGGCGGGCGCGTACCCAAGCTGGAGAGTCAGAAGTGCCGCGAGGGTCGCGGCACGACAGGGTTATTCGCTATCGGACTTGTTGCGGCTGGCAATGACCTTCTTGCCGCGATAGAAACCGTCCGGGGTGATGCGATGACGCGTATGGCTTTCGCCCGAAGTCGCATCGACGGAAACGGCAGGACGGCTCAGCTTGTCGTGCGCGCGGCGCATGCCACGGGTCGACGGGGTCTTTCGGCTTTTCTGGACTGGCATGACTGAATCACTCCGTAACCAAACGTATCTGTATCACCGCAGCGCCTTCAGCGCTTGCGCATCAAGTCACGCAGATTTCCAAAGGGCTTCTGCGTCGGTTCGCCCTCAACTGCCGTGGACTCCGCCACGCTTACCCGGACGAGGCAATCCTCCGCCGCGTGCTTGGGCACCAGTGGCAGCGCCAGCAATGCCTGATCCTCGACCAGCGGCTGAAGATCCAGCCTTGCGGGATCCGCCAGCACCGCGTCGGAGTCGGCGGGCTCCTCCTCGAGTTCCTCGGCATCGCGCACGAGGACCAGTCGGAATTGCTCGTCGAGCGGCAACTCGAAAGGCTTCATGCAGCGCTGACAGGGAAGCACCAGTGTTCCGTGCAACTCGCCCTCGATCGCGATGCGCCTTTCGAGCTGCGAAAAAGCCAAGCGCGCAGTGAGCCGCGAACCTTCCAGTGCGCCTGCATCTCGCAGTCGCGGTAGATCCGCAGTCGTGAAGCGTCTCTCAACCGTGGTTCCCGAATGCGCGCAGATCGAGGCGTCGACTGTGTTTCCAGCTAAAACGCCGGGTTGGACGCCATGGGGTCGCGACATGGGGCGCGTATACTAGCGACGACCCCCCGGGCTGTCAAAAGAAAAAGCCTGATAAATGCTTGTTTTTCTAGGAGATCGACTGGCACCCGATTCCCTCGAAAACAGCCTCATCCGAAAAGTGAGCTCCATGATCCCACCTGCCGCCGCGTCGACCGCGCCAAGACTCGTTCTCGCCTCGACCTCCCAGTATCGCCGCCAGTTGCTGGAACGCTTTGGAATCCGCTTTACGGTCGCTGCACCGGACGTCGACGAATCGCCGCTCCCCGGGGAAACCCCGATCGATCTGGTCAGCCGTCTCGCCCGGGTCAAGGCCGAGGCGGTTGCCCACCGGCATCGGGGCAGCCTGGTGCTCGGATCGGATCAGCTCGCGGTCTTCGGCAAGCAGATCATCGGCAAGCCCGGCAATCCGGAGCGCTGTGTCGAACAGCTTCGCGCCTTCAGCGGCCAGCGACTGACATTCCATACGGCCGTGCACGTCGTGCATTCCGATACCGGCGCGAACGAAGGCCATCTCGATGTGACCACCGTGCATTTCCGCAAGCTCTCGCACGAGGAAATCGACCGGTACGTGGCTCGCGACCGGCCGGTGAATTCCGCTGGCGGATTCAAGATCGAGGCGCTCGGCATCACCCTGTTCGATCGCGTGGAATCGGAAGATCCCACCGCACTTATCGGACTGCCGTTGATCTGGCTGTCGGGTGCGTTACGGCGCGCGGGGTTTCACTTACCGTAGGCAGAGAGTTTCGTCCTTCCCGCGCAGGCGGGAATCCATCCTTTAAGGCGGGGTGGACTCCCGCCTGCGCGGGAGTGACAGACCTACTTTCCTTTCTCCACCAGCGCATCCAGCACCGACTGCAACTCCGGCGGCAGCTCCGCCGACACCGTGAACGGCTGACCCGCACGCTCGAAGCTCAGCGAGTGCGCGTGCAGGAACATGCGAGTCAGTCCGAAGGGCTTCAGCAATGCATCGCGTTCGCGATCGCCGTATTTCTCGTCGCCGGCGACCGGATGTCCGGCATGGGACGCATGCACACGAATCTGGTGGGTGCGGCCGGTGCCCAGATTCACATCGAGCAGCGTCGCCAGCTTGCTGAAATGCCTGACGGGCTTGAACGTCGTGACAGCCTCCTGCCCGTCCGCATGCACACGTACGACCCGTTCGCCGCCCTGCTTGAGGTTCGTCTTCAACGGCAGATCGATGGTCTTGGTGCCGAACGGCCACTTGCCGCAGACCAGCGTCAGGTAGCGCTTTTCCATTTCACGCTCGCGCAGCATCGCGTGCAGTTCGCGCAACACCGCGCGACGCTTGGCGATCAACAGGCATCCGCTCGTATCCCGATCGAGCCGATGCACGAGTTCCAGTTCCTTGAGATCGGGATGCAGCGCACGCAGTGTCTCGATGACCCCGAAACTCAATCCGCTGCCGCCATGCACCGCGACGCCCGCCGGCTTGTTCACCACGAACAGATCGCGGTCGTCATGGATCACCGACGACGCAATGAAATCGCGCAGGGAGCGTGAAGGCGAATCTGTCTGCTCGCGTGGCTTCAGCTTTACAGGGGGCACGCGGATGCGATCACTTTCCGCCAATCGATAGTCCGGCCCGACCCGCCTGCTGTTCACCCGCACTTCGCCGCTGCGCAGGATGCGATACACCAGGCTGCGCGGGGCGTCCTTGAGGATCCTCAGCAGGAAATTGTCGATGCGCTGCCCGGCATCGCCCGGCCCCGCCTCGACATGACTGACTTGGGCCGGGGCCTGCGATCCTGCCGCGGAATCAGCGGAAATCGCGCCTGGACCAGGCATTGGGCGGGTCGATCTGGGCATTCGCACTGGAGCCGACAAAGTATTCGTAAGCCATTGATTGAAAAAAGATGGCCTGTTATATTCCGCCGCGATTTCCCGCTGGCGTCTGCAAGGTCAACTAAGCACTGATCTCGCAAACTCAAGCACCAACGCAGCGTTTCCAGGCCACACCCCGCGGCAAACCATGTCACCGGGGCAGTCATATGAGGCGCTGCATCTTAGTTGGTCCTGATGGGATCTGCTTCCCGAGATCCATGGACGATGTCCGCACCGCTCGTTGAAAACTGTTTCCGGCGGCGCATTGCAGGTTCGTGACGGCACATTCGGCGTGACCGACGCTGCACCCCTCCATCCTCCTGGATTCCCCGGCTCGTCAGATTTCTCTTGAAGGACCATCGCTCGGCCGCGCGAACGGTGATGCCGGACCCGCAACTCGGGATCCGGGTCGACGAAAGCGTCCATGGGCGACCCATAGAGGCAGCATTACAACAACGTGCAGGCCCCCAAGACCTGCGCCGGTAACAATCGGATGACCTCCCTTTCCGATCGATCCATTGCTCCTTCGCTGGCGTCCGCCTGGCGTGATCTCGTGGCCCCTGAATATTCAGAAGGGTCTCATGAAGCGAATGCTCGTCAATGCAACTCAGGAAGAAGAGTTGCGAGTCGCACTGGTTGATGGACAGAAAATCTACGATCTCGATATCGAAGTACCTTCCAAAGAACAGAAGAAATCCAACGTCTACAAAGGACGCATCACCCGCGTCGAACCCAGCCTCGAAGCCTGCTTCATCGATTACGGCGCGGAGCGTCATGGCTTTCTGCCGCTGAAGGAAGTTTCGAAGGAATACTTCAAGAACGGCGGTTCGCCCGGCAACCGCAACATCCGCGAACTGCTGGATGAAGGCCAGGAAATCCTGGTGCAGGTCGAAAAGGAAGAGCGCGGCAACAAGGGCGCTGCCCTGACCACGTTCATCAGTCTCGCCGGCCGCTTCCTGGTGCTGATGCCGAACAACGCCCGCGCCGGCGGCGTGTCGCGGCGCATCGAAGGCGAAGACCGCGAACAGCTGCGCGAAGCGCTCGACCAGGTGCAGATCCCCGAAGGCATGGGCGCCATCGTGCGTACGGCGGGCGTCGGTCGCTCGGCCGAAGAACTGCAGTGGGACCTGGATAACCTCAAGGAAGTCTGGAACGCCATCGCACAGGCGAACGAAAGCCGCCCTGCCCCGTTCCTGATCTACCAGGAATCCAAGGCCATCCTGCGCGCGCTGCGCGACTATCTCGCCGACGACATCGGCGAAATCCTCGTCGACAACCAGGAAGTCTTCAACGAAGCGCAGCAGTACATGCAGCGCTTCATGCCTGCCACCCTGCGCAAACTGAAGCTGTATGAGGACGGCGTGCCGCTCTTCACGCGCTTCCAGATCGAGAACCAGATCGAGTCGGCACACTCGCACAAGGTGAACCTGCCTTCCGGCGGTTCCATCGTGATCGATCCGACCGAGGCGCTGGTCTCCATCGACATCAACTCGGCCCGCGCCACCCGCGGCACCGACATCGAAACGACGGCCCTCAACACCAACCTCGAAGCGTCAGACGAAATCGCCCGCCAGCTGCGCCTGCGCGACCTGGGCGGCCTGATCGTCATCGACTTCATCGACATGGAGTCGCAGAAGAACCAGCGCGCCGTCGAAGATCGCCTGCGCGATGCCGTGAAGCAGGATCGTGCCCGCATCCAGATCGGCCGCATCTCGCGCTTCGGCCTGCTGGAGCTGTCGCGTCAGCGCCTGCGTCCGTCGATCGGCGAAGCGGCCCATATCAACTGCCCGCGCTGCAACGGCATGGGCACGATCCGCGGCGTAGAGTCCCTGGCCCTGGCCTTGCTCCGCCTGATCGGCGAGGAAGCGCGCAAGGACCGCACCGTGAAGGTGTTCGCGCAGTTGCCGGTCGAGGTCGCGACCTATCTGATGAACGAAAAGCGTGAATGGCTGAACAACATCGAAGCCAAGAGCAGCGCCGAAGTCATCCTGATACCGAACAAGTACATGGAAACGCCCGCCTACGACATCCGCCGTGTGCGCGATGACGAGGCCGGACTGCCCGAGTACAGTGCCGTCAGCCACCAGATTCCGGTCGCACCGACGCCGGTCATCCAGGACAGTGCAGCCGCCGAAAAGCCCGTAGCCATCGCCGCGCCCGCTGTCGTCACATCGGCCCTGCCGAGCATCCCCGCACCGGCCAGCATCGCGCTCGAAGCCGCGCCGCCAGCCCCGGCGGCAGCGCCGGAACAGATCGGCATCTTCGTGAGGCTGTGGCGATTCCTGTTTGGTGGCGCCGGCGAGGCACCCGCACCGGTCAAACCCGAACCGCAACGTCGCGACAGCCAGCGCCGCGACCGACCCGAGGGCCGCGGTGATCGCGACCGCAATCGCGATCGTCACGGGCGTGACCGCGATCGTGATCGCCCGCGTCAGGAACACAAGAACGGCGATCACAGGGACCGCCCCAGCCAGCAGGATGCGCGCCGTGACTCGCAGCAGCGTCACGAACGCAAACCGCGCGAAGGTGGCGACAATCGGGGAGACAGCCAGCGCCGATCGCAGCAGCAGCACGGACGCCCCGAACAACCGCGTCCGGAACAGAAACCAGAGCAGCGGCCCGAACAGAAGCCCGAGCAGCAGCACGCCGAGCCCATCGCCAACCGGCCGGCAGGCGACCGTCCGGAAGGTACGGCAGGCGAAGGTCGTGGCGAACGCGGTGAACGCGGCGGTCGTGGACGTCGCGGACGTCGTCGACGCGGCGGACGGGGTCGTGGCGAGGACGGCAGCAGCAGCGGTGCCGGAGAGCACGCAGAATCGCAGGCGGGTTCATCCGAGAGCCCTGCGGGCCAGTCTTCGGAAACGCGCAGCGAAGCACCGCGCCGCGAACCGCCGCAGCAGAGCTTCGATCTGCCGCCGGCCACCCATCAAGAGACGCCGCGATCCGACTCACCGCCGCCTGCGGCTCCACCGCCGGCTCCGCGCGAGTCGTCGGACTCCTCGAATGGCAGTGCACCTGCGCCTCGCAACGAGTCGCACACGGTCTATTCGTCCGGGCCCGGCGGCGGCAGTAACTCATGGGGAAGTTCGCCCGGCGGCTCGGCGCGCCGCGACGAATAATTCGTTCGCAACAAAGAGGGGCCGGTTGCGGCCCCTCTTCCGCCTACCTTCTGACAGTCTCGCGGTTCAATAAATCGCGCAGCAAGCCGTCAGCTGCCTGCTCCAGCAGGTCCAGCACTTCTTCGAATCCACGTTCGCCGCCGTAGTACGGATCCGGCACCGCCGTCGTCCCTGCGTCGGGCGCATAGCTCATCATCAACAGCAGACGATGATGATGCGTCCCATCGAAGCGGCGCCGCAGTTCGTGCAGATTCTGCTCATCCATCGCCAGGATCAGGTCGAATCGTTCGACATCGCGGTCATCGACCGCCCGCGCCCGCAACCCCGTGAGATCGATGCCCCTGCGCCGCGCCGCCGCGATGGAACGCGCATCGGGCGGCTTACCGACGTGATAGTCGTGCGTCCCAGCGGAATCGACTTCGAACCGTTGTTCGAGCTGACGTTCCGCCAGCAGTCGACGGAACACACCTTCTGCCGTGGGCGAGCGGCAGATGTTGCCCATGCAAACGAAGAGGATGCGCATGCCACGAGGATTCCTCCGCGCGGGGGCGAATGCAACCCGCAAAACCCTCAGCGCAGGTCAGGCCGATGTGCCGCTGAACTGGGCCCGGACGCGCTCCAGATCTTCGGGCGTGTCCACGCCAACACCGGGCACTTCGCGAGCGATGCCGACGGCGATCTGCATTCCTGCCTGCAGCGCGCGCAGCTGCTCGAGTTTTTCCGTCACTTCGAGATCGCTCGGCGGCATGGCGGTCAGCGCACGCAGCGCGGCGACACGATAGGCATAGATGCCGAGGTGCCGTTGCGCACCGAGAATGCTGGTCTGGCTGGTCAGTCCCGCCGGGGCCGCATCGCGATGCCACGGAATGGGCGCACGACTGAAATACAGCGCGAGGCTGCCGCGGGCCGTGACGACCTTGACGACACTGGGATCGAGGAACTCGTGGATGCTCGTGATCGGCGTGCACAGCGTCGCGAGATCGGCACCCGGCGTCTTCGCCAGGAGTTCGGCGACCTGATCGATCAGCACCGCCGGCAGGCGCGGTTCGTCGCCCTGGACGTTCACGACGATCGTGTCGTCGCTCCACTGCCGCTGCGCCGCGACCTCCGCAATACGGTCGGTGCCCGATTGATGATCTGCCCGTGTCATCACCCCGACATTGCGACCGGCGCGTCCCAACGCCACGGCAGCCACGCGTGTGTCGTCGGTAGCGACGAGCACTTCGTCGGCGGCGCTCGTCTCGGCCGCGGCCACGACCCATTGCACCATCGGCCGGCCCGCAATGTCCGCGAGTGCCTTGGCCGGCAGACGCGTCGAGGCGTAGCGCGAAGGAATGACGACCTTGAAAGACATCAGTTCTGCAACAGCGGATCGGTCGGTTCCAGTCGCGTGGCGTCGTCTTCGAGCATCACGGGGATGCCATCGCGGATCGGATAGGCCAATCGATCGGCGCGACAGATCAGCAGCTGCTGGGACTTGGCGTATTGCAGTGGGCCCTTGCAGACGGGGCACGCGAGAATGTCGAGCAGCTTGGTGTCCATGGCCGAAGCTTAGCGCGTTCGCCCCGCAGCGCCCATTACGCCTCGATTATTCGCCCATTGCTCGCTTGATCAGCGCCAGGACACGCATCCGGTCCGCCTCGCTCACATCGATGTCGAGGCGCACCGCCCAGTGACGATCGTCAGCGAGTCCGCGGCATTTCACCGCGTCCTTCTCCGTCATCAGCACCGGCACCGAATCGCCGAACTCCATGTCGGCCGCAGTCAGCGCCGCATGATCCGGCAATGGCCGTCCATCGACCTGCAGGCCCGCCGCCTGCAGGCTGTCGAAAAACGCCTGGGGATTGCCGATGCCGGCAATGGCATGTACGGGTGTGCCGGCAAAGGACGCCAGTGTGCGTCGTTCACCGCTGCGCAGGGCAATCACATCGCCGAGGTGTGCGCTGGTGACGATCGACGACGACACTTGTGTAGCGTCCGCAGCGGATCGCTGCGTAGACACGAGCAGATCCACCGCCTTCAGCCGCGACGGCGGTTCGCGCAACGGACCGGCCGGGAGCAGCAGCCGGTTGCCGAGGCCGCGTTGTGCATCGACGACTGCAATCTCCGCATCGCGCGCCAGCCGATAGTGCTGCAAGCCGTCATCGCACAGCACGATCCCGGCGCCAAGCTCGATGGCTCGCGTCGCGGCGGCAACGCGGTCCGGACCGGCGACCACGATCGCGCCGGTACGCGCTGCATGCAGTACGGCTTCATCGCCGACGTCAGCGGCAGAGGTTTCCGGGCTGACGTCGCGGGGCCACTGCGACGAACGGCCGCCGTAGCCGCGCAGCACGATGCCGACCCGCATGCCCCTGCCCTGCAGCAGTTCGGCGAGCCAGATCACGAACGGCGTCTTGCCCGTGCCGCCCACGGTGATGTTGCCGATCACGATCACGGGCCGGCCGACAGCGCGGCTGCGCAGAATCCCGATGCGGTAGGCAGTGCGACGCAGGGTGACGATCAGCCAGAACAGTGCCGACAACGGCAGGAGCAGGATCCGCAGCCACGGGGCCCGGCCCCGATACCACATCTGCTGCAGAAACGTGTCGGCCTTCACGCGCGTCAGGCGCTGAACTGCATGCGATACAGCGCAGCGTACTGCCCGTTCCTTGCAATCAGCTCGCTGTGCGTACCCGATTCGACAATGCGGCCGCCGTCCATGACGATGATGCGATCGGCCTTTTCCACCGTCGACAGGCGATGAGCGATGACCAGCGTCGTGCGATTTTCCATGAGCCGTTCAAGCGCGCCCTGGATGATGCGCTCGGATTCGGTGTCCAGCGCCGACGTAGCTTCGTCCAGAATCAGGATCGGTGCGTTCTTGAGCAGCGCACGCGCGATGGAAATCCGCTGGCGCTGTCCGCCGGAAAGCAGCACGCCGCGGTCGCCGACGACCGTGTCGAGACCGATCGGCAGATCGCGCACGAACTCCATCACATGCGCCGCCGTCGCAGCGCTCTCGATCGCCTGGGTCGACACGTCGCGTCCGAAGGCGATGTTGGCGCCGATCGTATCGTTGAACAGCACGACGTCCTGGCTCACCAGCGCGATCTGTTCACGCAGGCTGGTCAGGTCGTATTCGCGCGTATCGCGCCCATCGACGCGAATGACACCCGAGTCGATTTCGTAGAAGCGCGGCAGCAGACTGACCAGCGTCGACTTGCCGCTGCCGGAGCGGCCCACGATGGCCACCATCTCGCCGGCCGCGATGTGCAGATCGATATCGCTCAATGCCGCAGCGTGACCCCCGAAATAGGAGAACGACACGGCATCGAAATCGATCTCGCCGCGGACCCGCGCGAGCCGCAGATCTCCGCCCGCAGGTTCAGCCGGTTCGTCCACGATCTCGAAGATGCTCTGGCCCGCCGCAACGCCCTGCTGGATCGGCCCCGCAACACCGACCAGGCTGCGCAGCGGCTGGGTAATCATCGCCAGCGATGTCAGGAAGGCCAGCACGTCGCCGCCCGTCATGCGTCCGCGCACGGTGTCGGACAGCGCGATCGACAGCACGAAGGCCGATCCGACCGCCATCACCATCTGCACGATGGGGTTCGACAGGCTCTTGGTCAGCACCATGCGCATGACCGAGCTGCGGTTGTGTTCGTTCACGGCTTCGAACTGCTGGCTCTGGTATTCCTGCGCGTTGTAGATCTTGATCACGCGCGGCGCGTCGAGCGTTTCCTTGACGACCCGCGTGATGTCGCCCATCGAATCCTGAATGCGCCGACCGTAGCGCCGGAATTTCCTGTTGATGAGCGTGACCAGCCAGGCGACGAGCGGGCCCATGGTCAGCGCGATCGCCGCCAGTCGCGCGTTGTAATAGAACAATGCGGCGATCAGGCCGACGATGGTCAGCGTCTCGCGCACGAACACCACGACGGAATCCGTGGAGGCCTGCCCGACCTGTTCGGCATTGAAGGTCAGCGTCGACTGCAATGCCGCGCTCGAATGGCGATCGGAGTACGTGATCGGCAGCACCATCAGCCGATCGAAGATCTGCGTCCGCAGGCGCTTCACGATGTGCCGTCCCACGTATCCCATGCAGTAGGTCTGGGTGAAATCGGCCACCCCGCGCATCAGGAACAGCGCAATCAGCCCGAGCGGCAGCAGGATGACCATGCGCGGGCTGGGATTGTCGAAAATGCCGTCGCCAAAGACCTTGGCGAAGCCGGTGAAACTCACCATGGTGACCGAGAACAGGATCGCGCCGACGATGCCCAGTGCGAACATTCCCCGGTGCGGGCGCAGGTAAGTCAGCAGCCGGCGATACGCCTGCCAGGGAGTGATCGTCCCGGGTCCGTTGCCGTGCTGGTTCGCTGTCATGTCTGGCTGCGACTACGGCGCCGGCGTGCCGACCGCTTCGTTCACGGTCGCCATGTTGATGCCCTTGAAACCCAGTCGTCCCACGACATCCATCGCAGTGACGACCGACTGATGCGTGGTGCGTGCGTCGGCGCGGATCGTCACGGGGTTGTCGCGTCCCGCACCCGCCAGCTTCGACACTGCGGCCGACAGCGTCGTCGGACTGTTGTTGAGCAGGGTCTGGCCGTTCACGCGGTACTCGCCCGAGGCAGTGATGGTGATCTCGATGGGCGCGGCCTTCACTTCCGGCGGCGCTTCCGTGCTCGCCTGCGGCAGCTGCAGCTCGATGCGCGATTCCTTCACGAAGGTCGTGGACACCATGAAGAAGATCAGCAGCAGCAGCACCACGTCGATCAGCGACGTCAGGTTCAGTTCGGGCTCTTCGCTTTCGGAGGATCGCAGTTTCATGAGTTCGTCACGCCGCGCGGCCATCGTCCTCTTCGATGGCCTGCACCAGCTTGATGGCTTCCTTCTCCATCTGCACCACCAGGATGTTCACCCGCGAGCGCAGGTATCGATAGCCCAGCAGCGCCGGGATGGCGATCGTCAGCCCGGCCGCCGTGGTGATCAGTGCCTCGGAAATCCCGCCGGCCAGTGCCATCGGATTGCCGGCCCCGGAGGTCGCCAGCGCATTGAACGTGCGGATCATGCCGACGACGGTGCCGAGCAGCCCCAGCAGCGGCGAGACCGAAGCGATCGTCCCCAGCGTCGGAATGAACCGGTCGAGCTCATGGACGACATGGCGTCCGGCATCCTCGATGCTTTCCTTGATGACCGTGCGATCGCGATGCCGGTTGGCGAGGCCGGCCGCGAGAATCTTGCCCAGCGGCGAATTCTGCTGCAGGGCTGACACGTGCTTGTCGCTGATCTGGCCGCTTTCCACCCACTTCCAGACTTTGTCGGTGAGTTCCGCCGGCACGACGCGCCGTGCCTGCAGGGTCCAGAGACGTTCCAGAAAGATCGCGGCAGCGATGATGGAGGCCAGGATGATCGGCACCATGACGATGCCGCCGGCTTTGACGATTTCGAACATGCGGGTCTTCGGTTGTCAGGCCTTTGTTGTCGGCGCGCAGTCTAGCATTGACTGTGGTCCATCGACTCCAGTCAACACCGGTCAACTTGTGACAATTCCCGGCAAGCACACGCGTCAGGTTATCGCGCACGCCAGTAGCGTGGATGTGCCTGACGGAATTCCCGGGGCGGTCCCACGCCATCGCCGGCGATATCGATTTCGATCGCGCCGCTGACCTGCGTCGACAGCGCTTGCGCCCCGCTGTCCTGCCAGCGATCGACCACGTCAGGCTTGGGAAAACCCCAGCGATTGCGGTATCCCGCAGCGAACAGCACCCAGCCCGGTGTGGTCGCATCGACGAACCCCTGCGTGGAAGAGGTGCGACTGCCGTGATGTGGCGCCACGACGATGTCGGTGTGCTCCAGTCCGGCCGACACCAGCGTCGACTCGGCATTGCGCTGGATGTCACCCGTCAGTAATGCGCTGCCGCCGGCGCCGGCAATCCGCAGGACGCACGAGCTTTCGTTGTCCGAAGCGGGGACTGCGGCAGCATCCGGATGCCGTACAGAGAAATCCACGCCGTCCCAGCGCCACGTCTGACCAGCGGCGCATACCTGTGCCGGCATGGATGACTGGCTGACCGACGGCCCCGCCAGCAACTGCCGCACCGGCATGGCGTCGATGATCGATGCCATGCCGCCCTGGTGATCGAGATCGCCATGACTGATCACCAGCGCATCGATGGCACGCACACCCTGGCTGCGAAGATACGGCAGCACGACCATCTCGCCGGTATCGCGGCCGCTGCGAAAGGCCGGTCCGGCGTCGAACACCAGCACATGCGACCGCGTACGCACGACACTCGCGAGACCTTGTCCGACATCGAGCAGCGTCAGACGGAATTCGCCGTCGCGCGGTTCTTCGGGCCGCCACACCAGCGCCGGAAGACACAACAGCGCCGCGGCCGCGCGCGTCGGCGCGATGCCGGGGAACACGAAGGCCAGCGTGCCGATCGCCAGCGCCGCCTGCACCGTCCAGGGCAGCGCCGGAAAATGCCACAACGCCAGCGGCAGCGAGGCCGCGTACTCGAAGACCGGCCAGAGCCAGTCGAGCAACTGCGCCGCCAGCTTGAGCACCGGCACACCGGCCGGCAACCACAGCGCCGCCAGCAAGGCCCCTGCCAGCACCAGCGGCACGATGACCAGCGTGAACAATGGCACCGCCAGCGCATTCGCCAGTGGCGAGATCAGCGAGAGACTGCCGAAGGCGACGATGAGCGCGGGCAGCAGTCCGATGGTGACCGCGAGCTGCACGCGCGTGAAACTGCGCAGAACCCCCTCGCGTCCTCGTCGCCCCGCGGTGGCCAGCAGGATGGCTGCCACCGCACCGAAGGACAGCCATGCCCCCGGCGCCAGCGGTGCGAACGGATCGATCAGCAGGATCGCCAGCAACGCCAGCGCGAGCGTGCGATCGATGCCCCATTCACGTCGCAGCATCCTGGCTGCGAAAGCTACGCTCAGCATGGCGAGCGTTCTTTGTGTCGGCACCGACATGCCGGCGAGCAGCGAATAACCGAGCCCGCCGAGCACACCGCCGATGACCTGCCCATGGATCGCCGTCAGCCGCAGACGCTGCGCCCCCGGCCAGCGCACCAGGTGGCCGCCGGCCCATGCCGCCAGCGCTGCCACCATCGTGATGTGCAATCCCGAGATGGCCATGAGGTGAGTGATGCCGGTCGCCGCCAGTACCCGCCATTGCGCAGTCGTCATGGCCTGCGTCTCGCCGACAGCAAGTCCCTGCAGAATGCCGAGCATCGGACTGTCGCCCACCGCATCGCGCATGCGCTGTGCAATCCATGACCTCAGGCGCAGTACCGCGTAGCGAGCTTGCGGCGGCGCCAGGCGACGATTGCCCGCATCGTCCCGCACGTAGCCCGTCGCGCCGATGCCCTGCCGGAACAGTTGCGCTTCGTAGTCGTAGCCGCCCGGATTCGCGAAGCCGTTGCGACGCTTCAGCCGCACGACGAATTGCCACGCTTCGCCGGCCGCCGGACGTTCGGCCGCGTCATACCAGGAGAGACGGATACGCGGCGGCACGCCCTCGGGTGCGGCCGTCACCGCAAATTCGAACTGCGGATCGGTGCCGCTCAGGTCGGGCAGGGAGGCGATATCGCCGCTGACCTGCAGATCAACGCCTTCGAGTTCGGCAGGCAGATCCTGCGCGAGGCGCGCGGCGGCGCCGAACCAGGCCCAGGCGATACCCAGAACGCAGGCGGCAAGCACGGCGGAACGCAGCACGAGCGCTGTACACAGCAGCAATGCCGCGAGCCCCGCCCATGGCCATCCTGCAGGCACGACCGGCAGGCAATGGATGCAACAGACGCCGAGAAAAAATGCGACAGCCAATCGCAGCATGTCCGCCTCCCTGCGGAATCGGGGACTCGCCCCTGCTGATGCCAACGCGCCGACCTGCGATACTTGCGCCCCGCCGAAGGCGACGGCCGGCGCCTGCAGACGCAGCGCTACTTTGCCTGAAGCTCCCTTTGAGTCCAACTGCGAGTCCAACCGCGAATCCAACCGCCCGCTGCGGCCTGCATGCCCCGACGCATTTTCAAACCACTCAGCCGACAGAGACATCGCTGGAAGGAACGCTGGTTCATGCGGCCTTTCCGGCTGCTGCTGGATCATCCTGTCTACTGGGCGCTGAACCGCCGCAATGTCACGCGCGCCTTCGCGCTCGGCCTGTTCCTGGCCTTCATACCGCTACCGATCCACATCCTGCTGGCGGCGGGACTGGCGCTCGCCCTGCGCCTCAACATTCCCGCGGCGGTGCTCGGCACCCTGCTCACGAATCCGTTGACCATCGTGCCGCTGTACATGTTCGCCTACTGGATCGGCTGCATCGTGCTCGGCATCCATCCCGAACCGATGCATTTCGAACTCACGTGGGACTGGCTGTCGACCGAGCTGAAGCCGATCTGGAAGCCCTTCCTGCTCGGCTGTTTCTTCATGGGATGCCTGTCAGCGACCGTGGGCTACGTGCTGCTGGGCACGTTCTGGCACCTCGACCTCGTGTTCAAGCACCGCGAGCGGAAGTCGAAGAACAAGATCGATCCCTGAATCCGGAGGATCTCCACGGGGGGCACGGGGAACACGGGGCGAGAGGAGATCAAATAACAGTTCTTTCCCTGTGTTCCCCGTGTCCCCCGTGGAGATCTTCTTCTCCGCAATCAGTCCGTGACCAGCCGGCCATCCTGCAGCGTCAGCGTGCGCTGCAGCTTCGCCGCCAGCTCCGGCGCATGCGTGACGATGATCAACGCCGTCCCGAGTTCGCGATTCAGTTCGAGCATCAGGTCGAAGACTTGCTGCGCATTGTTGCCGTCCAGGTTGCCCGTCGGCTCATCCGCGAGCACGACATTGGGTCGCGTCACGAGCGCACGGGCCACCGCCGTGCGCTGACGTTCGCCGCCCGACATCTGCGACGGACGATGCTCGACGCGCGATTCCAGACCCACCCGCTGCAACAGCTCACGCGCCCGCGCCCGCGCTTCGTCGACCGGCGCGCGCCGGATCAGGAGCGGCATCGCGACATTCTCCAGCGCAGTGAACTCCGGCAGCAGGTGATGAAACTGGTAGACGAATCCCAGCGACCGATTGCGCAGTTCGCCGCGCGCCGCATCGCTCAGTTCATTGACCGCCTGCCCCATGATTCTCACTTCCCCCGAACTCGGCAGATCGAGACCACCCAGCAACTGCAGCAGGGTCGTCTTGCCCGAACCCGATGCACCGACGATGGCGAGCCGCTCGCCCGCGGCGACCGTCAGCTCGACCCCGTTCAGCACATCGACGCGCGTGTCGCCTTGCTGGAAGTGCTTGGTAAGGGAGGAACAGGAAAGGACGGTGGAGGACATGGATGACTCTATGGGAAAGCTACTGGGAGGCTACTGGCGACTGGCCAGAGTCGGAAAGCGTTCTGGCCAGTCGCCAGTAGCCTCCTATTCATGCCGCAACGCCTGCGCCGGCTGCGTCCGCGCCGCACGCCACGACGGATAGATCGTCGACAGACAACACAGACCGAACGACACCAGGCTGATCCGCAGGACGTCGGGCCATTGCACGGCCGCGGGCAGGTCGCTCATGAAATAGACCTTCGCGTCCATGAACTGGATGCCGGTCAGCGATTCGAGCCCGTGCACCAGCGATTCGAGATTGACTGAAATCAGCACGCCCAGCGCGACGCCGGCGAGCGTCCCGATCAGGCCGATGGCGGTTCCTTGCGTCACGAAAATGCCGAGGATGCTGCGCGGCGATGCGCCGAGCGTCCGCAGGATGGCGATATCCGACTGCTTGTCCTTCACCACCATCACCAGCGTGGAAATGATGTTGAACGCCGCGACCGCGACGACCAGCAGCAGGATCACGAACATCACCGACTTGGTGAGCTGGATGGCGCGAAAGAAGTTCGCGTGCTTGCGCGTCCAGTCGTCCACGTAGTAACCGCCGCCGAGCGACAGCGCCAGGTCGCGCACCACGCGCGGCGCGACGAACATGTCCCGCAGTTTCAGCCGCAGTCCCGTGACGGTATCGCCCATGCGATACAGCTTCGCCGCATCGGTGAGATGCACGTAGGCCAGGTTGCGATCGAACTCGTACATGCCGGACGAAAACAGTCCCACGACCTTGAAGCCGCGCGTGCGCGCCATGATGCCGACCGGCGTGATCACCGGCTGCGGCGTGGCGATGACGACGCGATCGCCCAGCCCGACGCCCAACGCCTTCGCCAGTTCCGCGCCGAGCACGATGCCGTACTTGCCGGCGGCCAGATCGTCGAATGAACCTTCGGTGACTTTTTCCGCGATCGCAGCGACCTTGTGCTCCTGCTCGGGCAGCACGCCGGTCACTGCGGCCCCGCTGCTCTTGCTCTTCGCGACCAGCAGCACCTGGTCCTCGACATAGGGCGCGACTTCCAGAATCTCCGGGTTCTCGCGCGCCTTGTCGGCCACCGATTGCCAATCAGGCAGTCCGGCACCGAAGCCGCTGATGGACGCATGCGAGGTCAGGCTCAGGATGCGGCCGCGCAGTTCCTGCTCGAAGCCGTTCATCACGGACAGCACGACGATCAGCACTGCGACACCGATCGCGACGCCGAGCATCGAGATCACCGAAATGAACGAGATGAAGCGGTTGCCGCGGCCGGCGCGGAGGTAGCGCCGGCCGATGAGCAGTTCGTAGGAGCGCATCATGCGTTGCGCTCCAGTGAACAGGGATCGGTGATCAGGGAACAGCCGGAACCGATCCCGAAATTCTTCCTGTCCCCCATCCCCTGATCACGGAACCCTTCACTCATAACGCAGCGCCTCCGCCGGCTCGGTGGCCGCGCCGCGCAGCGCCGGATAGATCGTCGCCAGCACCGTGAGCACCAGCGCCGTGCCGGTGATGGCGATGACCTGCGGCCAGTGCACTTCCGACGGCACCTCGGTGATGTAGTACACCGTCGGATCGAAGACATGGATGCCGAGCACGCTTTCCAGCACAGGCACGATGCTCTCGACATTGAACGCCAGCAACAGGCCCAGCACGCATCCCAGCAGCGCGCCGAACCAGCCGATCACGACACCGAGTGTCACGAAGATCGTGACCACCGCGCGCGGCGTGATGCCGAGGGTGCGCAGGATGGCGATGTCCGTGCGCTTCTCGTTCACGACCATCACCAGTGCCGACACCGTGTTGAAGGCCGCAACGGCGACGACGAGCATGAGGATGAGCGACATCATCTTCTTCTCGATGCCCACGGCGCGGAAATAGCTGGCGTTCTCGATGGTCCAGTCGCTGATCTCGAAACCGCCGCCCAGATCCTGCGCAATGCGGCGGGCGCCGGCGGGCGCCGCGAACACGTCGGCGAACTTCAGGCGCAGACCCGCGGGCGAACCGCCTGTCCCGGCGAACGCCGCCGCATCGTCGAGGCTGACCAGCGCCAGCACCGAGTCGTGCTCCTGCACTCCGACTTCGAAAATCCCCGCAATCTTGAACGTCTGGATACGCGGCGTGAGATCGATGCCGGCGACCATCCCCTCGCCTTCGGCGGACCGGGTCGGCACCAGCGCCGTGATTTCATCGCCGACCCGCGCTTCCAGCGCCCATGCGAGTCCCGCACCGAGGACGATGCGCTGCTCGCCCGGCACCAGCAGGTCGAGCGATCCCGCCGTCATGTGGGTCGCGATATCCGACACCTGCGGATCGACCGCCGGATCGATGCCGCGAATCAGCGCGGGACGCAGTTCCTGGCCGCGTCCCAGCATGCCCTGCAGATCGAGATACGGTGCCACTCCCGTGATCCCCGACTCGTGCCGGACTTTCTCCGCCATGCTCCGCCAGTCCGCCATGCGTTCGGGCGATGCCGCGAGCGTCGCATGCGATGCGGGACTGAGCAGCCGCGTGCGCAGTTCGGACTCCAGTCCGTTCATCACGGAAATGATGGTGATCAGCGCCGCCACGCCGACACAGATGCCGAGCATCGAGATCCAGCTGATGAACGACACGAAGAAGCCGCGGCCGCGGCTGCGGACGTAGCGCAGGCCGAGAAACAGGGGCAGCGGATGGAACATGCGTCGGCTGGGAAGAGTCCGTAGGAGTTGTTGGCGAGCCGGCGCGGCCTGGGCACCTGCGGCTACGAATGCGCGAGGGATTATAGGGGTTCCGCGTCCGGCACCGCCCGGAAAGTGTGAACTGGGACACCAAACGGCGGCCGTGCGCTTGGCCCTTATGTAAGCCCTGCTATAGAGTGAGGCCGTTGTTACCTGGAGGGTTTCTCATGCGCTCTGCGTCCTGGATTGTTGCCGCACTGGTCGCGCTCGCGCCCGCCATTGCACCGGTGTGGGCCGACGAACTGCAGATGCCCGCGTCCACGTCCGCGACGGCCGGTACGCCGAGCCGCGGCATGTCGATGGAAAAAGTCGAAGCCGCCTTCGGTGCCCCCACCAACCGGGATGCCGCCGTCGGCCAGCCGCCGATCACGCGCTGGGAATATCCCGCGTATGTCGTCTACTTCGAGAACAACATCGTGCTGCACACGGTGGTCAAGAGCTGATGATGTCCGGCTGAAGCCGGACCACAGACTGAATGAAGAGGCCGGCAATCGCCGGCCTTTTCTTTTCTGTGGGTCAGGCTTTAGCCTGACAGTTCGAGGCCGGCTGAAGCCGGCTCCACAGAATGACCCGTGCTACCCTGCCCGCCCCTTCGGGGACGCCACGAGCGTCTGCCCGAGTGTTTTCTATTTGCACCGGCGTACAGAATGTCCCCGCACGACGAACCGCTTCTTCCCAGCAAGGCCCGCATGCAGGTGCGCTGGGGCCAGTTGTATGGCTCCGCCACGTCTCTCTGGCTGGCCGAAGCCGCGCGCCGCGCCTCGGCGCCGCTGCTGGTCATCGCCGCCGATGCGCGACACGCGAGCCGCTACGAAGACGAACTGCGATTCTTCTGCGAGCCCGGCCTGTACATCGAAAGCTTTCCCGACTGGGAAACGCTGCCGTACGACCTGTTCTCGCCGCATCCCGATATCGTCTCGCAACGACTGCGCATGCTGGCCGCGCTGCCGCGGCTCACGAAGGGCATCGTCATCGTCGATCTCGAAACGCTGCTGCAGCGGCTCGCACCGCACACCTACATCGATGCCCACGCCTTCGATCTGGCCGCGAAACAGATCGTCGATATCGAAGCCTTCCGCACGCGTCTCGCCGGCGCCGGCTACGTCGCCAGTTCGCAGGTGATCGCACCGGGCGAATTCGCCGTGCGCGGTTCGATCATCGACCTGTTTCCCATGGGCAGCGCGACGCCCTATCGCCTCGATCTGTTCGACGACGAAATCGAGAGCATCCGCGTGTTCGACCCCGAAACGCAGCGCTCCGGCGACAAGGTATCGGCGCTGCGGCTGCTGCCGGCGCGCGAATTTCCGCTGACGGCCGAAGGCATCCAGGCGTTCAAGCGCCGCTTCCGCAACCGCTTTCCCGGCGACCTGACGCGTATGTCGGTCTACCGGGACATCGCCGAGGGTTCGCCGCCCGCGGGTATCGAGTACTACCTGCCGCTGTTCTTCGATGCCAGCGCGACGCTGTTCGACTATCTGCCCGCCAACACGCTCATCGCCTCCGACCTCGAGATCGATTCCGCCGCCGCTCAGGCGTTCTCGGAAATCCAGTTGCGCTACGAACAGCGCGGCCACGATGCCTCGCGACCGATCCTTGCGCCCGCGGAAGTCTTCATGCCGCCGGACGAACTGCTGCAGCGTCAGTCGGCATTTCGGCGCATCGACCTGTCGCGCGTCGAACTGGATCCGCTCACCCAGACGCTGCCGCACCAGAACTTCGGCACCAGGCCGCCGCCGAACCTGCGCGTCGATGTCCGCAGCGACGATCCGGCGCGCGGGCTGGCCGCCTTCCTGATGGAGTTCCAGGGTCGCGTACTCATCGCGGCCGAGTCGGCCGGACGCCGCGAAATGCTGCTCGACATCCTGCGCAAGCGGCAGATCGAGCCGGTGCTTGCCGAGACCTGGGCCGATTTCCGCGACAACGATGCGACGGTGGCCATCACCGTGTCGCCGATCAGCACGGGCCTGGTGCTCGACCAGCCGCATCTGGCGCTGATCGCCGAAGAACAACTGTTCGGCGAACGCGCGCGCCAGGAACGTCGTCGCCGCCGACCGGAGCGCGATCCGGAAAGGATCATCCGCGATCTCACCGACCTGCACGCCGGTTCGCCCGTCGTGCACGAGCACTACGGCGTCGGTCGCTTCCTCGGTCTGCAGACACTCGACATCGGCGGCATGACCAGCGAGTTCCTGGTGCTCGAGTACGCCGACAACGACAAACTCTATGTGCCCGTGCAGGCGCTGGACCTCATCAGCCGCTACACCGGCTCGGCACCCGAGCATGCGCCGCTGCACAAGCTCGGCACCGATGCGTGGCAGAAGGCCCGAAAGAAAGCCGCGCAACGCATCCGCGATACTGCGGCCGAACTGCTCGACCTGTATTCGCGTCGCGCCGCGCGCCAGGGCGAACAGCTCGCGGCGAACGACGACGATCTGCGCGCCTTCGAAGCGGCGTTCAAGTTCGAGGAAACGCCGGACCAGGCGCAGGCCATCGAAGCCGTCATCGCCGATCTCGGCAGCGGCAAGCCCATGGATCGCGTCGTGTGCGGCGACGTCGGCTTCGGCAAGACTGAGGTCGCACTGCGCGCCGCGTTCGTCGCCGTGCAGGCGGGCAAGCAGGTCGTCGTGCTGGTGCCGACCACCCTGCTCGCCCAACAGCACTACCAGACCTTCGCCGACCGCTTCGCCGACTGGCCGGTGCGCATCGAATCGCTGTCGCGCTTCCGCAGCAGCAAGGACGTCGATCAGGTATTGCAGGGACTGGAAGGCGGCCAGGTCGACATCGTCGTCGGCACGCATCGTCTGCTGCAGACGGGCATCAAGTTCGCGCGCCTCGGCCTGCTCATCATCGACGAAGAACACCGCTTCGGCGTCAAGGACAAGGAACGCCTCAAGCAATTGCGCGCCGAAGTCGACGTGCTGACGCTCACGGCCACGCCGATTCCGCGCACGCTCAACATGGCGATGGGCGGCCTGCGCGAACTGTCGCTGATCACCACGCCGCCGGTGTCGCGCCTGTCGATCAAGACCTTCGTCTCGCAGTGGGATGCCGCGACCATCCGCGAGGCCTGCCTGCGCGAACTGCGCCGCGGCGGCCAGGTGTATTTCCTGCACAACAGCGTCGACACGATCGAGAAGACGGCGAAGACGCTGGCCGAACTGGTGCCTGAAGCGCGCATCGCGGTCGGCCACGGCCAGATGCGCGAACGCGATCTCGAACAGGTGATGCTCGACTTCTATCACCAGCGCACCAACCTGCTGGTCTGCACGACCATCGTCGAAAGCGGCATCGACGTACCGTCCGCGAACACCATCGTCATCGACCGCGCCGACAAGCTCGGCCTCGCACAGCTCCATCAGCTGCGCGGTCGCGTCGGCCGCTCGCATCACCAGGCGTACGCCTACCTGCTGACGCCGCCGCGCAATCTCATGACCGCGGATGCCGTGAAGCGGCTCGAAGCCATCGAGTCGCTGGAAGATCTCGGTGCGGGCTTCACGCTGGCCACGCACGATCTGGAAATCCGCGGCGCCGGTGAATTGCTGGGCGAAGAGCAAACGGGACAGATCCAGGAAATCGGCTACGCGCTCTACATGGAAATGCTCGAACGCGCCGTGAATGCGCTGAAGGCCGGCAAGATTCCCGATCTCGAAGGCGCGATGCACCAGGGACCGGAAGTCGATCTGCATCTGCCGGCGCTGCTGCCGGACGACTATCTGCCGGATGTGCACCTGCGACTCGTGCTCTACAAACGTATCGCAGCTGCGCCCACCAACGACGAGCTGCGCGAACTGCAGGTCGAGATGATCGACCGCTTCGGCCTGCTGCCGCCGCCGGCAAAAAACCTGTTCCGGCTCGCGACGATCAAGCTCGCGGCCAAGGCGCTCGGTCTGCGCAAGATCGACATCGGTCCGGGCGGTGGCTCGGTGACGTTCGAGAAGGACACGACAGTCGATCCGGTCACCCTGATGCGCTACGTGCAGCAGAACGCTCGCACTCATCGCCTCGAAGGTGGTGTGAAGCTCCGATTCACATTGAAACTGGACACCGACGAGCGGCGCTTCGAAGCGGCGGAGCAGCTGGTGGAGACGCTGGGAAAGAAGCCGCCGGTCGAGACCAGCAAGAAGAAGAAATAATTCCCTGTTCTTCCCGTCTTCTCCCCACTCAACGCCACCACCACAGCAGTGAGTGTCGGGTCCGAGGGGCTTTGCTGGACCGTCGCGCGCAGGGATGCGCGCGCCGGAGCCCCCAGGGAGGGGTTCATGGCGTTCCAGCAAAGCCCCTCGGACACGGCGCTCACGGCGAGTCACGTGCCATTGCAGGCCGGCTGAAGCCGGCCCCACACGAAGAGCAAGACCCCGAAATGCCAGGGGGATTCTTCTTCCGCTACACTGCCGCGCATGAAACGAACAGCCATCGCAAAGGCCGCGGCCACCGCTGTCCTGGCACTCCTCATCGGCTCCGCCGGCGCGCAGACGGGACTGCAGTCGTATGACGTCGAGTTGGTGATCTTCCGCAATCTGTCGTCCAGCGCGACGAACGAAGATTGGTCGCGCGCGCTCGGTTCAACCTCGCAGAGCACGTCGCTGGGCGATGAAGAGGAATCCGGCGGTGCGGCCGCCGAGAGCGCACCGGTCGCGACTGCGATGGAAACCTTTCCCGATCTGCCCGCGGGCAAAATGAAGCTCGGCGCCATCGCCGAGCAATTGAAGCGCAGCCGCGGCTACCAGACGCTCGCGCACTTCGGCTGGACGCAGCCAGGCTTTCCGCGGTCGGAAGCGCACTACATGTCGATCGATTCGAAGGTCGGGAGCGCCACGGGTCTCACCGGCCGCGTCGCGCTGTCACGCGGCCGCTACCTGCATCTCACGCTCGATCTGGTATTGCAGCCCGCGGGGTCGGACGAACGCTATGTCCTGCGACAGACGCGGCGGATGCGCAGCAACGAAAGGCATTACATCGATCACCCGAAACTCGGGGTGATTGCGCTGATTACGCAGAGCGACAGCGGCAATTGAGGTGGATCGTCATCCCCGCGCAGGCGGGGATCCATCCATCGAAAGACATGGATTCCCGCCTGCGCGGGAAT
>CAYWHG010000013.1:7430-55758 GCA_964457865.1 uncultured Steroidobacter sp. | reverse complement strand
AGATCGGCTACAACCGCGCGGCACGAATGATCGAAACCATGGAAACCGCCGGCCTCGTCGGGCCGTTGCAGTCCAACGGTTCGCGCGAAGTTCTCGCTCCGGCGCCGCCGGAGGAATAGTTCCGCGCAATCAGGAATTCATGACTATCCATACCCTTGCCCGGCGCACGTTGGCTGCGCTTCTGCTGTTCATTGGCATCGCGAGCGCGCAGGCGGCCGACGACGGCGCTAAAGATGGATATGGGCGTGTCGACAAGCTGCTCGGCAACCTGCAGACCCTGCAGGCCGATTTCAAACAGACACTGACGGACGCCAGGGGCGAGGTGACGGAGCAGTCGAGCGGCACGATCGCCATTCGTCGCCCGAACCGTTTCCGCTGGGAATATCGCCAGCCGCATGAACAGTTGATGGTGGCCGACGGCACGCGCATCTGGCTGTTCGATCCCGATCTCGAACAGGTCACGGTGCGTCGCATGGGCAATTCGCTGTCGGCGACGCCGGCGATGCTGCTGAGCGGCGAAGGAAAGCTGGCGGACAACTTCATCGTCACGAAGACCAGCCAGGATGCGGCGGCGCATTGGGTGATGCTGGAGCCGAAGCGCAACGACACCGACTTCAAGTGGGTACGGCTCGGCTTCGCGAACGACCTGCTGAAATACATGCAGCTCGCCGACAAGCTCGGCCAGATCACGACGCTCGAGTTCAACAACGTGCAGAAGAATCCGCCGCTCGACGCCTCGCTGTTCGTCTTCCAGGTGCCCGAGGGCGCGGACGTCATCGGCGATGCCGGCACTGCGGCGAGTGCGCCTTGATGCTGCAGGTCCGCTATCCGCGCTTCTGGCTGACCGTCGGCTGGCTCGGCGTGGCCGCCGCCGTGACCGTCTGTCTCGTGCCCGGCAGCGAGTTGCCTGACACCGGGATGAGCGACAAGACCGAGCACTTTCTCTGCTATGCCGCGCTGACCTGCTACTTCGCGGGCCTGTATCCGCGGTCGCGCTACTGGGTCATCGCGATCGGCCTCGTATTCATGGGCATCGCCATCGAGTTTGCCCAGAGCGCGATGCACCTCGGCCGCGTCGGTGACGTTCGTGACGTGCTCGCGAACAGTATCGGTGTCGTCATCGGATTGATCCTGTCCTTCGCGGGCGTGGGTCGCTGGACGCAATGGATCGAGTCGTTGGCAGGTGTGCGTGAGCCCGCTCGTTCCAAGTGACGACGCCCGGCCGCTGGCCGATCGTCTGCGACCGGTATCGCTGGATGACTACGTCGGTCAGACGCATCTGCTCGGCCCCGGCAAGCCGCTGCGCCGCATGCTCGAAGGCGGACACCTGCATTCGATGATCCTGTGGGGCCCGCCGGGCACGGGCAAGACCACGCTCGCGCGACTCGTCGCGCATCACTGCAACGCCGATTTCATCGCGCTGTCCGCGGTGATGGCGGGCGTGAAGGACATTCGTGCCGCGGCCGAGACCGCAGCCAGTTCCCGTCGCGAATCCGGTCGCCGCACCGTGCTGTTTCTCGACGAGGTGCATCGCTTCAACAAGGCCCAGCAGGACGCCTTCCTGCCGTGGGTGGAAGACGGCACGCTGCTGTTCATCGGCGCAACCACCGAGAACCCGTCCTTCGAACTGAACAATGCCTTGCTGTCGCGCGCCCGCGTCTATGTGCTGCGTTCCCTGACCGAAGCGGATCTGCGCGAAGTGCTGGAACGCGCGCTGCGCAAACAGCCGGGCATCGAACTGGAGGAGGGCGTGCTCGAAGCGATGGCGACTTCCGCGGACGGCGATGCCCGTCGCGCGCTCAACATGCTCGAACTGGCGATCGATCTGGCCGGCGTGACCGAGCCGCCGCGCATCACGCAGGCGATCGCGCGTGAAGTGGCGTCGGGCAGCCTGCGGCGCTTCGACAAGCAGGGCGAGGCGTTCTATGACCAGATCTCCGCCCTGCACAAGTCCGTGCGCGGTTCCGATCCCGATGCCGCACTGTACTGGCTCTGTCGCATGCTCGATGGCGGCTGCGATCCGCGCTACATCGCGCGGCGCGTGCTGCGCATGGCGTCCGAAGACATCGGCAACGCCGATCCGCGAACGCTGACGATGGCGCTGGAAGCCTGCGAGGTTTACGAACGCCTAGGCAGCCCCGAAGGCGAACTGGCGATTGTCCAGGCCGTGGTCTTCATGGCGTGCGCCGCCAAGAGCAATGCCGTCTACGTCGCATTCGGTGAGGCGATGGAGGATGCGAAGCAACGCGGCTCGCTCGATGTGCCGCTGCACCTGCGAAACGCGCCTACCCGCCTGATGAAAAATCTGGGCTACGGCAAGAACTACCGCTACGCGCACGACGAACCCGACGCCTATGCTGCGGGCGAGAAGTACTTCCCGGATGAAATGCAGCCGGCGCAATACTACCGTCCCGCGCCGCGCGGACTGGAAATCAAGATCGCCGAAGCGCTAGAGCGCCGGAAAAAGAAGTAGCCGGGCCGCGCTGTTTGGAATTCCCGGGGCCTCTGCTACCTTCTCGCCTCGTCACCGTCATCGTTCACCCGTCATGATCGACCCGAAACTGTTGCGTTCCGATCCAGCCGCCGTCGCGGCCAATCTCGCCCGTCGCGGATTCACGCTGGATGTCGCGCGCCTGGGTTCGCTCGAAGAAGCGCGCCGCAAGTGGCAGACGCGGGTCGACGAACTGCGCAACGAGCGCAATACCCACGCCAAGTCCGTCGGCAAGGCCAAGGCCCAGGGCCAGGACATCGCGCCGCTGCTCAAGCAGGTCGAAACACTGGGTGAGGAACTGGCGAAGGCCGAAAGCGAACTGACTTCGGTGCAGGGCGAACTCGATCAGATCGCGCTCGGTATGCCCAACCTGCTGCATGCGAGCGTGCCGGACGGCCGTGATGAAACAGCCAACGTCGAAATCCGCCGCTGGGGCGAGCCACGCCAGTTCGATTTCAAGCCACGCGATCACGTCGAACTCGGCGAGAAGCTCGGGCAGCTCGACTTTGCCACAGCGGCAAAAATTTCAGGCGCTCGCTTCAGCGTGTTGAGCGGCGGACTGGCGCGACTGCAACGGGCGATCATCCAGTTCATGCTGGACTTGCACACGGCCGAGCACGGCTATCGCGAGGTGTATGTTCCGTATCTCGTCAATGCCGATTCGCTGACCGGCACCGGCAATCTGCCCAAGTTCGAGGCGGACCTGTTTGCGCTCAAGGGCGAACAGAAGCTGTACCTGATCCCCACGGCCGAAGTGCCGGTGACCAACCTGGTCCGCGACACGATCGTCGAAGCGGCCGATCTGCCCTTGCGCTACACGGCGCACACGCCGTGTTTCCGCTCCGAAGCCGGTTCCCACGGCAAGGACACGCGCGGCATGATCCGGCAGCATCAGTTCGAGAAAGTCGAACTCGTGCACATGGTGCGGCCGCAGGATTCCCATCAGGAACACGAACTGCTGACGCGCAATGCCGAGGAAGTGCTCAAGCGCCTCGGTCTGCCGTATCGCGTGATGCAATTGTGCGCAGGCGATATCGGTTTCGGCTCGGCGAAAACCTACGATCTGGAAGTCTGGCTGCCCGGCCAGCAGGCGTACCGCGAGATTTCTTCCTGCTCCAATTTCGAAGCCTTCCAGGCGCGTCGCATGCAGGCCCGCTGGCGCAATCCGGAAACCGGCAAGCCCGAACCGTTGCACACCTTGAATGGCTCCGGAGTGGCTGCTGGTCGTGCGCTGGTGGCGGTGCTGGAGAATTACCAGCAGGAAGACGGCAGCGTCCTGGTGCCGGAAGTTCTACGTCCGTACATGGGCGGGACTGAGAGGATCGCGAAAGCCTAGTCGGCCAATGGCACCGCGAGCTCAAACAAAAAGGGCGCTGCAATCGCAGCGCCCTTTTGTTTTTCTGGCCAACCGACCCGATGTCACTCGTCCGAGGACATCCCCAGCAGGTGCAGCAGGCTGGTGAACAGGTTGTAGATGCTCACGTACAACGTGACCGTCGCCAGGATGTAGTTGGTCTCGCCGCCGTTGATGATCTGGCTGGTCTGATAAAGAATCAGGCCGCTGCTCAGCAGGACGAAGAGACCGGAGACGACCAGCGACAGGGTCGACATCTGGAAGAAGATGGCGACGAGACCGAGCACGAAGGCGCCGATCAGGCCGACCATCAGGAAGCCGCCCATGAAGCTGAAGTCACGCTCGCTCTTCACGGCGTAGGCAGACAACCCCAGGAAGACTGCTGCCGTCGCGCCAAGCGCGGTCATGACGAGCTGCGAGCCATTCGGCAGCATCGTCAGATAGGCATTCAGGATCGGGCCGAGCGTCAGACCCATGAAACCGGTCAGCGCGAACACCCAGAAGATGCCCCAGCTGCTGTTCTGGGTCTTGTTCACTGCGTAGAGAATGCCGAAGTAGGGCAACAGCATCCACAGACCCAGGAACGGCACGTTCAGCGCCATGGAAATGCCGGCAGTCAGCGCGCTGAACGCGAGCGTGGCACCGAGCAGTAAATAAGTGTTCCGAAGAACCTTGTTGGTCGAGAGCGCCGAACCACGCGTGGTGGTACTGGCGACATTGGCCGGGTAGGTCTGCATCGCAACTTATCTCCTGTAAGGGGGCCGAACCGTTTCGACCGCAACGACTGTCGCAAGTTCGCGTCGTGGGCCGGTTTGCGGGGCATTCTAGCAACAGCCCGCGGCTGTCTGTCCACGCTTTCGGGAGATGGCGCTAAACATCGCAGAATCAATGGCTACGGCTTGTCGGACCGGCCGGGAATAGTGACAATGCGCGCCGCGCACGGGAGGGCGACTGGCCGACTGATCTGCTGGCCAGAGAACGCAGGTGCGCGATGATGCAGGAAGGGTGGCCGAGCGGTTTAAGGCTCTAGTCTTGAAAACTAGCGTGGGTTAACGCCCACCGTGGGTTCGAATCCCACCCCTTCCGCCAATGATTCAAGTACTTACCCGAGATTCTCGTCTCCCGGCTCCCGTCTAAGTTGCACACCAAGTTGCACTGACTTTCTAGGTCGGTGCATATTTGCTCTTACGTGCGTCAAACGTCAAGCGCACGCATCGGAGAATGTGCGCATGCCGACAATTCAAAAGCGGAAGTACTCAGACGGCTCGACGGCGTACCTCGCACAGGTTCGCGTGAAGCCGTTCAAACCGACATCGAAGTCATTCCCAAAGAAGGCCGACGCTGTTGCATGGGCAGAAAAGCTCGAGCGCGAATTGCGATCGAAGCGAAAGGCCGTCCGCAGCGATCTGACGAAGCTCACCATCGCGCAGCTCGGCCGAGAATTTCTCGACGATCCCGAGACGAAGAAGTTGAGGATGTACGTCTGGCTGGAGCAGTACATCGCCTGGTGGGTGAATCACTTCGGCGGCGGCAAGGCGATCGACGTCAACGTGCTGGCGTTGCGAGAGGCCCGCGCGAAGCTGCAGCCGGGCAGGGCGCCGGCGACAGTGAATCGATATCTCTCCGCAATGCGCGCGTGTTGGAACTGGGGTCGCTCCGCCGGCCTGCTGCCCATGGACATGCTATGGCCTTCCAGGTTGATGCTGACGGAGCCCAAGGGCCGCACCCGCTATCTGTCCGACGAAGAACTCAAGGCGCTCTTGAAGGCCGCAAGCGACCACTCGCCGTTGATGCACGCTGCCATCCTTGTGTCGATCGGCTGCGGCATCCGTCAGAGCGAGCTGCTGCGTTTGCAGTGGTCAGACGTCGACCTCGATAAGCAGCGCCTGCGCGTGCTGCTGACGAAGAACGACGAATCCCGCACCGCGTACCTGCCGAAGTCGGCTGCAGACGCCCTGCGCACTCTGAAGCGGGGCAAGGTCGTCGGCACGCACGTGATCACCGACGCTCGCGGACAGCCTGTAACGAAGGACTGGATCGAGCACAGGTGGAGGCCAGTGCGCACCGCTGCGGCTCTTCGGGATTTCCGCTGGCATGACCTGCGGCATTCGTGTGCGTCGTTCCTGGCGCAGCAGGGCGCGAACCTGCTGGAGATCGGCAGCGTGCTCGGACACAAGTCGACAACGATGACAAAGCGCTATGCGCACCTTGTGGAAGGCGCGCCCGTCACCGGACACACGAAGTTGGATGAGAAGCTAGGGGGCGGAAAGTGAAGAGATACGTGCCGAAGAAGGCATTGGTCATGTCGGACGACCTGCAGCAATGGCTGAACCACGTCTCTCTGGCTATGCAGCTCTCAGACTCTCGTCGCCCTTCGCGCGGGCCGACGACAATAGAAGTTAGCATCGTAAAGCGGTCCCACATGCGCGAGATCGGTCGTCTGCTTGAGTGCATCTCGGAGGGTGGCGATGCTCGCAAGATATTTCGCCAGGATGAACGCAGAAAGCCCAACAAGCAGCACGAGCATTTTCATCGAGCGATGGCGTACTGGTCCGAGCGTGCAGTGGATCACTCGAACATTGATCATGCCGTAGAAAAGGCAAAGGACATCTGGCCGGGTGGCGAGAACCTTAGTCGGACATACATCATCAAGATCGCGCAGCACTGGCGTGACTCCTGCTTCACAAACCTCGACAGCAATGGCTCGAGATTGCCGGGCTCGTGGTCCGTGGGGCGAAAGAAGATACGACTGAGGACTACGGAACAGGTAGAGGCCCTCCGTACGCATTTGCGACGTAGGGGCGAGAGCAAGAAATGGGGTGGAGGTTCGGCTGACGTGGATGAATAGGGCGTAGGGTATTCATCCATGATTTACTGAGTAGCGTCGATTCCAATAAAAAGTACGTGCGCACATTTTCGAGGTTGCACGTATGTCACGCAGTCAAGGTTCTTCACTCGCTCCCCATTCTTGGGGCATTGAAGACTGGCCGGCCTCGGTCTTCCCACACACGCCAAGCCGTGCTCGCTATCTGGTCCGAGCCAACAAAGACGAGTTGATCGCTGCTGGCGCGCTGAGTCGCGTGGGCCGCGAACTGGTAGTCCTCGGCGGCAAGTACACCAAATGGCTAGAGAAGCGTGCAGCACACGTGCCCGGCTACGAAATCGCAGCGAACCGTGAACCGGCGCAGCCAGCATGAGTGTGACCGTGTTGCTAGACCGGCTCCAGGGGGTTCGACCGACTGGGCCGGGGACCTGGCGCGCACGCTGTCCTGCACACGAAAGTAAGTCGCTCACGCTGAGCGTGCGCGAAGGCGACCAGGGCAGGGCTCTCGTGCACTGCTTCGCCGGCTGCGACATCGCTGAAGTCGTCGCGGCCGTCGGCCTGACGATCTCGGATCTGTTCGCCGAGCGGCTGCGCGAGCATCGCTACCCGCCAGATCGAGCACGAATGCCTGCCGCGGAGGCGCTCGCGCTACTCGATCACGAGGTGCTGGTGGCCTCGATGATCCTGCGCGACATCCTCGCCGAGAAGCGCGCCGATGCCGATCAGTGGCAGCGCCTCAACGTCGCATCAACACGGATCTCCGCCGCTCGGAATCGGTCATGTCCTGCGCGTGTCTCAAGGGCGGCCGCCAGTGGCTCGTAATTACGACAGAGCCGTCGACGCGAAGCCCGCCGAAGAGTTTGATCGTCCCTTGCCGCCGGTGGATGCGTATGAGGACAGCGAGACAGGGTTGGTAGGTCGGAAAGATCGCCAGCTGCCGCCCGTTCACGTGCTCGGTTTCACCGCGGACGAACTGCTCGCTCCGATCGAGCCGGAGCGCTATTTGCTACCCGGGCTTGTTCCTACCGAGGCGTACACGCTGATTGCCGGTGCGCTCAGTTCCTACAAATCGACTCTGCTTTCCTATCTCGCGCTGTGGCGAGCCACTGGTTTCGATTTGCTGAATCTCGAACCCGACGGGGCCGGCTGCGAGATTGGTCCCGCGCTCGTCGTGGTCTACGAGGATCCCGATCGCCGCTTCCGGTCCCGCACTCAACGAATCGTGCAGCACGCCCACGCGGGTATCGTCGCCACACACGGCAAGAGATCCGCGTCTGACTTCCTCACGCGTATCGAGAAGAACTTCCGCCGCATCGTTTTCACGGGCCAGGCCGGCGCGACTCTCGTCTGCCGCGGCCCCAGCGGCGTCATTGTGCCTAACGGATCGTTGATCGATGCCTTGTTGGCAGCAGCGCGCGGCTTCACGACGGGCGATCTCTTGCTCGGAATCGATCCCCTGCGTTTGGCCATCACAGGAAGTCAGAATGATGACGATGGTGCTGATGTTGTAGTCCACACCCTGAACAACATCGCCTCCGCTCTGCCCAACAGCGGCATCGTCATCTGCAGTCACACGACCAAGGGCGACGCCAAGGATCCCACGGAGGGCGGCGGCTACACGGCCGCGTCCTACAGCACCAGCGGATCCGCCCTTTACAGTCAGCACGCTCGCAGTAATTTCTTGATCAGTCGGATCAAGCCCGACAAGGCGCGAGAGTTGCTCGATGTCGGCCACATCGATGTAGACGAACTTGAGCGTCAGCCGATCGCGCGGTTGACGCACGGGCGGCTCAGTCACGGTGGCGAGAGTGCCGATCGCTACCTTCGCAACGTCGGCGGAGCCCTCGTGCCCATCGACAAGCGTGAGACGCGCACGACGGCAGACCGTATCCACGAGGCCTTCCCGGTCGTTGCCGCAGCCATCGACCGCCTGATTGTCCACAACGTTCGGGTTAGTGCCAAAGCCCTGCTGGCCGATGACGAGTGCAAGCGCCGGCTGGGTCCGGTCCGCGAAGTCAAAAAGCTGATCGACCTGCTTGAGGAGAACGGATTCCTCGAGTTCACGGGCACCACGAAGAACAGAACTGGGCATGTCACCGACAAAGGGAAGCGTCACCTGGAGTCCATGAAGTGACGCTCGTTCGCATGAATCGAATCGAATCGAATCGCCGCCGGTTGGCAGTCCACGCTCCTGCCGATTGCTTTCGATTCATTCGATTCACCCTTAAGGGAAGAGAGGAGTGTTTCGAATCAAAACACTCCCTCATCCCTCCTTCCCAGCACTCGATTCGAAGCGAATGTTTCGAATCGTTTCGAATGAATCGAATCAGGAGGCGAGGGCCTAGGGAAGTCCCGGCTTCATGCCTTTCTCCCCGACCTAAAAACGCACTTCCTGCATCGCGCGGCGCGTTCGATCACGATCGCCGAATGGACGAAATGGCGGCCCTTCGTGCGATCGAGTGCAACCTGCGCTGCAACTTGGCGCGTATCGCGTTCACGGATCCGCGGAAATTCAGGCTCTGGACTGCATCTGGCACGCGAGTTTCCGAAACTGGTGCGCGAGATTGGAGCCAGAGATTGGCGAGGCTTTCCGATGCGTAAGCGCGGCAGCGGTTGGGCCCGTCGCTACCTTCGCCGGCTTCGTTGCTCGCCTGGCCTCATGCGTGTTCGCGCATCGTGGTGGCGCCGATGAGCCATCGCCTCACCGAGGAAGCGTACCGATTGCGGGCACGACCTGTTTATCGCCACGACATGGCTGCAGCCGCACGTGACCTGGCTGCACGTGGCCTGCGCCCTTACGACATCAGCGCCGTCCTAGGCGTGAGCGCCGAGGCAGTCACCGCGCTCCTCAGCGTGCCCGTCAATGCGTCCGGCGCGGCTCAACCACAGATCCAGAGGTAGGCCCCCAATGGCATCAGCATCAGACAATTTCAACCGCTCAAATTCCACTGGCTTGGGCGCGAACTGGACCGCGGTCAACAACGACTTCAACGTAGTGAGCAACCGCGCGCACAAACAGGGAGGGGTCGATACATCGGCACTGGTCGTCTACACAGCCACGCAGCCGGCAACCGCAGATCAGCGCACGAGCGCGACGCTCTACACCGATCTCACGACCGGATACGGCGGCCTCGCGGTGCGCGCTTCGAACTCGCAGGAGACGTGCTACACCCTGATGGCGAATTCGGTTGAGAGTTATCTTTTCCGGTACGTAAACGGCACCCCTACGCAGCTCGGTTCGATTGGCGCCGGCATCGCCAACGGCACGCAGATTCGCCTAGAAGTCGAAGGCACTGGCGCGACGGTGACGCTGCGCGTTTACACGAACTCAGGGGGTGGCTGGGCACTCTTCACCTCGCTGGGCACCAGCGGAATCTACAGCGACGACTCAGGAAGCCGTATCACATCGCCGGGCTACTGCGGCGTGGCCGGCTATGGCACGACCTCCTCGAATGCACAGGTGGATGACTGGTCCTTCGAGGACGTCGCCGGTGGCTCACCGAGTCCAGTCGTGAAGATCATGCAGATGCTTCACTGATGAGCGACTTCTCCATCGACCTCCGCCGTTTCGTCGAGATGGCGAAGGCCAATGCCGACCAGGTCATCCGGACTGTGTCGATGAAACTTCTGACGCGCGTTGTGGAAATGTCGCCGGTCGGCAATCCGGAACTGTGGGCCGCGAATGCAACGGCCGCGCTGCAGAGATCAACGCATAACGCGGTGGTCGACCAGATCAGCGCAAACCTCGCGAGCGATCCCGCCAACCTGACCGCGAACGGCAACCTGCGCCGTAGCGTGCGCAGCCGTGCGAATCGTCGCCTAAGCCGCTCACAACTCGCCAAGGCCTACCCGTTCAAGCAAGGGCAGGGCTACGTCGGCGGGCGTCTGCGCGGCTCCTGGACCGTCACGTTCAACGCGCCTTCGACGAGCGAGCCAGGCCGCATTGACCCGAGCGGATCCGAAACCATTGCCGCTGCTGCCGCAGCGCTGTCGACGTTCACTGTCGGGCCGTCGATCTACATCACCTCGAACGTGCCGTACGCGAACAGAATCGAGTTCGCTGGGCACAGCAGCCAGGCGCCCGCTGGCATGGTCCGCGTCAGCGTCGCCGAGTTCCAGCAGTTCGTCACTGACGCCGTTCGTTCACTTCCATCGTCGTGAGGAGTTTTCACCCGTGAGTACCGGACCCATCCCAGTCAACGACGCTGCAGCAGCTGCCGCCGCCATGCACGGCGTGCAGAACGGCCGCGCAGCGATCCAGCAGCGCGAGCAGGCAACCGACGCGCGGCGTGCCAACGAGCCCGCCGTCGCCGAGGCCGCGCTTCGCGAAGCACACGCGGCCGTAGCAGCGGGCGCGAAGATTTCAGGAGTCTGAGCATGGCCGCGAAGCCCGATACAGTCCGACTGGCGCACATCTCCGCGATCGTCGCACGCCAGTCAGGCCTCGACCCCTCCGCCAGCCCCCGCACTGCCGATGCGCTCGCATTGATCGATGCCGAGAAAGTCAGTTCGGTGACATCGATCGTGGCGTCATTTATGACGCGACGCGACGCCATCGAGGCCGACGACAAGCTCTCAAATATCGGAAAGCAGGAGCAAATCCGTTCTGCGGCCGCGAGTCACCTCGGCAATATCGCGACACGCGCACAGCGGCTCGTTGATCTCGAAGCGGCATTCTCCAATGACCGAGCGACGGCTGTGCCGATCCCGAAGGCCGACGCTGCGGATGTCGCATTGGATCTCGCATTGGTCGCTCACGTGCGTTCCGCTGAGCCGATCCCTTCGCGGCTGGTGGAGATGTCCGAGCGCGTCCGCCTCGCATTGGCGCGCACGCCCGTGGAGCTTTCGGGGATCACGCCGGAAGTACAGGCGCGAGTGCACGGCTCGCTCATGTCGCCCGCAAAAGCGGTCCAACTTCACAGTGAGGCTGAGGCGATCAACGCCGCGCGATCGGTCGTGCAGTCGTCGATCAATGAACTCGCGCCGCACGCGGGCTGGGAGCCCCGGGAACTTGTTCAACACTTCGGCGCCGGCAAGTGGAGCCTGCCCGGCACAACCGACACGCTGGCCGAAAAGCTAGCTGCAGACATCGCCCACAGGCCGTCAAATGATCTTCTCGTCACGCGAGAGCGGGGTCTAACTGCATGAGTCACCCCAGTACTCCGAAGCAACCGGCAGCGTCCGCGGACTTTCATCCCGTCGCGGCGGACAACGCATTCCAATTTTCCATCCCATAGGAGGGACTTAGTTCCATGACTACTACTACGAAGCCACGTCGCGCCATGAGCGAGGCTGCTGGCATCACGCCAAAACTGAAACTGCAGGCAGATCCGACCTTCGTTGCAGAGGTGCTGATCCCCGTGCCAGGCGATGAACCCGCTTCGGTGTTCTTCACGTTCCAGCACAAGACCAAGGACGACCTCAAGGAATTCCTCGCCAAGGCCGACAAGCGCAAGCCGGAAGAAGTCATTCTCGAAATCGCGTCCGACTGGAACCTCACCGACGCGAAGTTTTCGAAAGAATCCGTGCGGACACTGACGCAGCACCACCATGCCGCCGCGCCGGCCATCCTGAAGGCCTACCTCGATGAGTTGCTCGGGCAGAAAACCGGCGCCGCCTGATTCAGGAGCGACGAAATGAGTGACACCCTCGCGTCGCTGATCATCGCGATCGACAGTTCGCGCGCCAAGTCGGCGGCGGTTGATCTCGACCACTTGAGTGCGGCCGGCGAAAAAACAAAGGAATCGATGGCAGGGATCGCCGACGCCGGCAGGAAGTCGGCGGACGGCATGTCGCGCGTCGTCGGCGTGGGTCGGCAGGCGGCCGATTCCACGCAGCGACTGGCGACAGCTTCCAGCGGCGCTGCGCGCGGCATGGCGGAGGTCACGCGCGCTGCTCGGGAGCAGGCAACGGCGGTCGGCAACGTTGGATCTGTCATCGGACGCTACGTCGGCATCCTGGGCGCCACCTTCGGGGCGAACGCGATGCTGCAAGCCGCCGACGCGTGGGGCCAGGTCAACTCGCGGCTGAAACTGGCGACGCAGAGTTCTGAAGAGTTCCTGTACGTGCAGGCCGAGCTGGCGCGCATCGCCGATTTGACGTACTCGAATTTCAACAGCCTGGCCGATGGCTTTGCGAACTCAACGCGCAACCTGCGGCAGCTCGGTCTCGTGACGCGCGACCAACTCGCGATTCAGGAGTCTCTGCTGTCGGCGTCGATCGTATCGGGTGCGAGCGATGAGCAGCGCACGCGCATTCTCGATGCGTTCAACAAGGCGCTCGCGACGGGCATCCTGCGAGGCGACGAGTGGAACACGATTAACACCAACGGCGCCCGCATTGTCGGCCTGCTCGCCGACGAAATGGGAAAAACCGAGCTGCAGGTCGCGCAGATGGCGCGTAACGGCGGCATCGCAATCGACACGATGTTGAAAGCGCTCATCAACGGTGCGCCGCGGGTATCGGAAGAAGTTGAAAAGATGCCGGTGAGTTTCGCGGACGCGATGACGCGGCTGGGCAACAGCTTCCAGCGCTTCGTCGGCACCGCGGACGACACGTATCGAATCTCACAACGGATCACGCAGGCGATTGACTGGCTCAGCGCGAACTTCGCCAACGTGGCGCGCGCCGCAACGCTCCTGGCAGCGACCGCACTGCCGGCGCTGATTTCACAACTGCGGGCGCTAGCAGTCGTGATCGCTGCGAACCCCATCGGTGCGCTGGCGACGGCGGCGCTTGCCGCCGCGGCTGCCATCACGGCGTTTTCGGGCTCGATCCAGATCGCGGCCGACAGTCACGCGACGCTCGCGGATCTGGCGGCCGAGGCGTGGTCGAGCGTCGGCGAACTGGCACGCAACGCCGCTGCTGCGGTTGCCGTCGCCTGGTCGAGCACGGTGGATGACGCGGAGACGTCCGCAACGGATTTCGAACTCACGTGGGCCGACGCCTTTGTCAATATCGCCCGCAGTGCGGATGCGATCGGCGCCGCCATGATCGGCACGGTGGCAGGCATCGGTGCGGCCTTCGGGAACCTCGGACGGTGGATCGACGCGATGTTCGCGCGGGTATTCAATGCCGTCACCGAGCGAGCGGAGAGATTCACGAATCAGTTGATCGAGATGTCAAACGCCGCGCGGAATGTCGTCGGCATGGCGCAACTGCCGACGGTCCAGTTTGCGCGTCGCGACGACGATGGAACGAAATTCGATCCCCTCGGCTCATTTATGGCCGAGTGGGAGTCCGCGATGCAAGGCGACTTCTACGAGCGTCGCGCAGAGGATGTCATTCGCCGCGCCAACGATCGCGCACTAGCGCGGACAAAATCAGTCACCAGCGCAGCGGCCGGCGGTGTCAGCAACATTCGAATCTCGCAGTCCGGAAAATCCGATGAGCAGAAGCTCGCGGAGTCGACTGAGAAATACGCGGACGCCCTGCAGCGTCAGCTCGACGCGACCTACGACCTGACCGCGGCCGAGCGCGTGCTCTACGACTTGCGGCAGGGTCGCATCGCCGAGGGCCCGGCGTTCGATCGCGCGCTCGATCTCGCGAAGCAGATCGACGCCGCCAAGCAGCGCATCCAGCAGGAGCAGTCCCAGCTCGCGCTGATCGAAGCGCAGTCAGCGGCGCAACGTGATTTGAACGAGTTGACGGCGCAGTACGCACGCGAGATCGAGGGACTCGGCCGGGGGCAGCGCAGCCGCGAGCACGACGCCGGACTGAATCGAATCGACGACCGCTTCGCCGACCAGCGCCGCGACCTGAAGAGCAGCCGCACCGGACTGGAGCTGGAGGGTAAGTGGACCGAGAGCGCGCAGGCGCAGTACGACCGACACCTGGAAATCATCGACAGCCATCACGCGCAGGCTGTAGCGGCCTTCGAAAATTATTGGACCGAGCTAGCGGAAAAAGAAGGCAACTTCTTCGTCGGCGCCAGCGAGGCGATGGCGAACTACATCGACGACGCGAGGAACGTTGCCCAGCAGTCGGAGGAGCTGTTCACCAACGCCTTCAAGGGCATGGAAGACGCGCTGGTGCAGTTCGCGATGACCGGGAAGTCGAACTTCAAGGATCTCGCGAATTCCATCATCGCCGACCTGTTGCGCATTCAGATTCGCGCCGCGCTCTCTAACATCATGGGCTCGTCCGGCAACTGGCTGGGCGCGCTCTTTGGCGCTATTGGCAGCGCGGTCGGTGTTGGAGCCAAGCCGAGCACGCCGCCGAGCACGCCGCCGAGCAACAGCGGATTCTCTGGGCCACGCTACGCGACGGGCACGCCATTCGTTCCGAATGATCAGGTCGCGCTGCTTCACAAGGGCGAGGCCGTCGTGCCAGCAAGCATGAATCCCTGGGCGGGCGGGCGCTCGCCGTTCGGCGGCGGCGCCAGCTTCTCGTTCGGCCCGACGATCATCAATGGCGACGGCATGTCGCCCGCACAGATCGACGCCATCGTGCAGCACCGCAACGCCGAACTCGAAGGCCGCATTTTCGAAAACATCGCACGCGGCCGCTGGAATCAGGCGCTGCGCAAGTCGGCGGCATGAGTTCGTCCAAGGGAGTCATTTCATGACGCGCCAGAACCTCCCTACCGTAGGCGCGAAGGGCGGCGTCATCGGTAGACCTCGAAAGCAGCCGCCCGCAGATGCAGCCCAGCGCATTCAGCGGCTCGCCGCTGAGGGCTGTAACAAGGTCAACCTTGCAGCGCAACTCGGCACATCAGCGAAGACATTGAATGAGTGGCTCGCCGCTGATGAATCGCTGCAGCTTGCATTCGCGATTGGCCGGGAGACCGAACGAAATGAACTGCATCGGTTGATACTGCGCGACGCGCGTGATGGTGAGAAGCCGAACATCAATGCGATGTTTCTCCTTAAGTCGCGGCACGGTTATCGCGAGGGCGATCTCGGCGATGACGTTAGTGCTCGCGTCAACGTGACGATCAACTTGCCCGCTGCAAGACCGATGAGCGAATTCATCGATGTGACACCGGAGAAGGCATGAATCTCACGGGATTTCAGAAGCGCGTCGCAGAGATCCCCGAGGAGATCAACCTCGCCTTACTCGGTGGTCGCGGTGGCGGCAAGTCAACCGGAATGGCGCTACTGGCTCTACGTCATGCCGAAGTTCACGGCGAACTCGCTCGTATGATCTTCGTCAGGCGCAGCTACCCCGGGTTGCGGGATTTCGAGCAGACGAGTCGCGACGTGTTCGGCATCGCGTACGGCGCGACTGCGCGTTATTCCGCGAACGATCATGTGTGGCGGCTGCCGCGCGGCGGATTCTTCGAACTAGCGCAACTCGATTGCCATGCTGATCTTCAGAAATTCCAGGGGCGCAGCATCACGACGTGCTTCATCGACGAGGTCGGGCAGTACGCATCGCCGGAACTACCCGACTTGCTCCGCGGAAACATGCGTGCACCCAGGGGAGTCCCCACGCGTACGATCGTCGCCGCGAATCCCGGCGGCCCGGGGCAAACGTGGGTCGCGAAGCGCTGGATTCTCGGCAAAGAGCCGTGGAAGGCGTACAAGGACGCGCACGGCTCATGGTGGATGTGGTGTCCATCGACTGTTGATGACAACAGCACGATCGACCAGACAGCCTACCGGCGGCAACTCGAGGCGGCGTGTGCCAGTGACCCCGAACTGCTCAAAGCCTGGCTCAGCGGTTCGTTCATGTCGGCGACGGGCAGTTACTTCGGTATGTCGCTCGATGAATCACGCAACGCCGTGGGCCCGTTCAAAGCCTTGCCGATGCACCGCGAAACGAATCCGAATCGCCGGACCTATGGCCAACTGGTGCCGTGGGAACACTGGCTCGCACACGATTTCGGTTCATCCGCGCCATCGGCGACATACCTGCTGTGCGAGTCGCCCGGTGCCGAGTTCGACGGCAAGTTTTATCCGCGCGGCAGCATCATCGTGATCGATGAATACGCTGTGTATCGTCGCGACAGTTTGAATGCCGGCTTGAACTGGACTGCAGCTACGACAGCGGAGGCTGTCCTCGATTGGTGCAAAGGATGGAAAGCGAGGCCTGAAGGGGTGGGAGACGACGCTATGTTCTCGCAGACGGGTCACGGCAGTTCGATCGCCGATGAGTTCTCTCGCAAGGGCGTGAGGCTGGAGCCCGCGAAAAAGGGCGGCCGCGTGCCGGGTTGGCAGAAGATGAAACGAATGCTCGCCGATGCGGGCAAGCCTGATTTGCCCGGACTCTACGTGTCGAGGTCGTGTGACTATTTCTGGCAGACCGTGCCGTTCCTTGCGCGTGACCAGAAGCGTCCCGAGGACTGCGACAGCACCGGGTCCGACCACGGCGCCGACGCCGTGCGCTACGGGTTGATGAGGCAGAAGATCGTCTCTACGATCGGTCCGCTGAGGCTGTGACTATGGGAGTGCTCGGCGCCTTGCGAGCACTGTCCCAAGTAGGCCGATGAAGAGCAACGCTGCCGTCGAAGGCTCCGGAACCGAAACCGAGCTGCGCACCAAGAAGCTGCCAATCTGCGGTGCCATCGTGTTCGGCAGGAGAAAGTCATCGAACGTGGTCCACCGGCCGGTGAAGGAATCGCCGAAGGCGGGATCCGGCACCAAGACGTTGACGACGAACTCACCGAGCCCAACTCGGGCGTCTCCAGTTTCGTCATCGTAGTATCCGAGCGTTGCGATCGTCAGCGGCTGCCCAGTGATGCCTGGTATGAACGAACGCTCGAACGTGGGCTCCAATAGCCCGATCATGACAAGTGTCTGAATGAAATCGAGCCCACCGGTAAAGGTTTCTTCCGGCGAACCGATGTATCGGCTTGCCAACGAATCGATCTCGAAGCCCGTTGCGAATCGCCACCCATCACTCGCGTACATACCGCCTTGCACAGCTTGATACGACAGGCCCGCTGTGAGGCTGACATCCAGCCAGTCGAGCCCGGATGAGGTGTCGCGTGTTACCTCGCCGAGGTTGATGAGTGCGGCCCCGGACGGAACCGCCCAGAGTATGGCCAGCAGTGACGCTGCCAGGCGGAATCTGGTGCGCTTCATAGGCGTTCTCCCCTGTCTACTTGTTTTTCTACAGGGTGCGGCAAGCAAGATGCGTTCCACGCAAATGAAGTCAGTCAGTTGCGATTGTGCGATGTTGATAGATGTAAAGGCTGTCGACGCAGAAGCCGCCATCGTGTCCCCCGTAATACCGCCCCGCGGTCCCTTTCGAGAAACGATCGCCTCTGCTGTGTGAAGGCAGCGATCCCGGGATTGCGCCGGAAGTACGAGGAATGAAAAAGCCCCGCTCGGAGGCGGGGCTTGCGTTGGATCGCTGAAGTCGAGTCTCAGCCTGCTGCTGTACGGGTCATTGGATCACCCATGCCGCGGGAATCTCCCGCATGGTACTCCCCGGGTTCTGAGGGCAACCCGAACGAAACTGCGCGATCGAGGCGAGGTAGCCTGCGGGAAGCGGACCGACGCGCACGTATTCCAATCTAACGGCGAATCCGCCGGCGCGCAGTTCGCTGTGGTAATCCAGGGCCTGACTTTCCTCGGGGGTCTCAAGGAACGTCACATCATGATCGTACGAGCCGCCCGCGGGCATGATGACGCGCCAGATGGTCGGCCATGAAGTTGGGTCGCTCATGACGATTGAGCCTGCGAGATGCGGGATGCGAACTCACGCTCTGCGTCAGCAAATCCGTATTGTGCAATACACTCCAGCCAGTCGAGCGCCGGCAGCTCTGAGGTCGCAATCGCCTCAGTGAGCACGCGGCCGAAGCCGCGGCGTTCTTCTTCGGTCGCCGCGCAAAGCTCGGCGAGGTACATTGCTACGACGTTCCGCTGTGGCGCTCCTTTGGTGCGCCATTCGTCGCTGACAATGCATTTTTCCCTGGCGGATTCCTCAGAGAGTTCCTCCAACATCCGAACGGCCAGCAAGCCGCCGCGAGCCATGGCGGGGCTGGGTTGGTTGTCTACGACGGTGCGAAGGTGAATAACGGTAGCCATTGGTTTTCACTCCTGAGTTTCGAAGTAAGGGTGGATGCCGGAGATGCGCTCGGGCTTTTTCAAATGCGGGAAGCTGTCCCAGATGTCTTGGCGGTATTGGTCAGGGGTGCCGCGTCGCTTCAGATGGCGAATCTCAGCAGCGAGTTGAGCCTCTTCGCGAGCAGCCGCGTTGAATGCCTCCATGTCGGCACCGGCGGTTCGGAGAGCGGCAAGGGCGGCGTTGTGGCGGATCACCAGATCATCGAGCTGCGCTGGCTGTGACCCGTCTGCCGTGCGACGCGGTTGGAGATAGATGACATTGCCGGCGCGGCGCCTGACGACGCGCGGTCGCTGTGATTGCGAGCGGAGGTCAGTCACGAGGCACCTCCCGCGGGCGACGGCGGACGAAGAGGGCACCCACGGCGATGAAGGCAAGCAAGAGGAACGTCAGCGCGCTGCGTTCTTCAGACGGATCGGATGGATAAGGCATTGTCGTCTCCCTTAGGTAAGTTGCACCTGAGTTGCAATCAGGCGATTTTTGCCTAGAAAGACAGGACAAGACCGGCGTCACAACCTCATGCCAATCTTGCACTTACGTGCGCACAGGTTGCGCAAAAGCGCGGATCAAGCGACTTGAAAACTAGCGTGGGTTAACGCCCACCGTGGGTTCGAATCCCACCCCTTCCGCCATACTTATAATAAAAACAATAGATTACCTGAATAATTCCTGTCTACCCATCTTTGTACCTACGCTGAAAAGCTCCGTTACGATCAGTGTTGGTTGATGGCGTTTCGGCGCTCTATGCCGATCGATGCACGGCTTCAATAAGCTTCTACACGCGCATACACCTGACAACGCATGGTTGTATTGCCTCGTTCTTGTGTTCGTGTAGCCTTCCGTCTCGGGTCATAAAAACAAACTGAACAGCACCCGAAGGCACACGACCATTTTTTGGTGGTGCCTCTCCATCCATCAATCAACGCGAGCGCCCAAGCTCGTATGGAGGGCTGTTCATGTCCGCAATGCCGACAATCGGCTATCTGCGCCTTAAGCAAATCGTTGGTGATCGAAAGGCAAACCCGCCGATACCGCCAATCATTCCCGTGTCGCCCGCCTCGTGGTGGGCTGGCGTTCGCGACGGTCGCTATCCCCAGCCATGCAAACTGGGACCGAATACGACGGCTTGGCGGGTGGAAGACATTCGGCGACTCATCGACACCATGGGTTCGCAGTAATGCGTCCCGCGAGAGATGCGGTCGCCCCGGCTGGCACCGAGGCGAACCACGGATCGAGCAAGAGCACGCCGACGATCACTCAACTCCCCGCTGCACGCAAGTGGCAGCGATTCCTCACCGCACTCTTGGAGTCGCCACGGACCTCGCGCGAACTCGAACTCGCGCCTGTGTTCGATCACTGCGCGCATTCGACCGCTGCCGAACTCCGAAAGAAGGGGATCGATCTCGTCGCAGAGATCATCGAGATCAGCGGCTATCACGGCCAGCCGGCGCGCATCGCACGGTATTCGATCGCGCCTGAAAGCGTGGAGCGCGCTCGCAGACTCTTGGGCAGGCGGTCATGACATGCGCGCAGTATCCCCATGGACCTGGAGACGTGCGCTCCGTGACCACGGCCCACGTTGTCAGGGCCTCTTGCTCACGCTCTACACGGTGGGGACGTACATGAGAAACTCGGGATACGCATATCCCGGGCAGGCGCTCATTGCTCAGGGCGCGCGCACAACAAGTCGGACCGTGCGCCGTCACATCGCCGAGGCACAGCGTACCGGATGGCTCGCAGTTGAATGTGCGGGTCGTGGCGGTAAGGGGTGGCGGCACAACGCATACCGCGCTTGTGTTCCGGACGACGTCTATGCGCTCCTCTCTGACGTTGACGAATCGATCTCGGATCACATCCAGGCGCAGTGCGGAGACGTTGAGTACTCGGAAGGTGAGGACATCATTGCGTCCTCAGCTATGGACTCTGGTGAGGACATGATGATGTCCTCAGCTCATGCACCGACGGCGTTCGGTGGTGAGGACATCCGTGGCACTCACGTGAGGACAACCGACACCTCAGGTGAGGACATTGGAAGCACCAACGTGAGGACACAATCATGTCCTCCTAACTCCTGCTCTGAAACTCCTGCTCTCAGAACTCCTGCTAAAACCGAAGCGCAGGACGCGCAAAGCCGCGTCCGCGCGATCGATATCGGGAGGCAGGCACCGAAGCAGGTAGGCACGATGACCGCCGAGGAGCGTCTGCGAAAAGCTCGAACCCTGCTGGATGCGGACCCCGAAATCGACAACGCAAAATTGATGCAGTCGTTCGGATTGACCATTGAGGAAGTGCAAGAAATTCGGGCGACGGGTGCAGCCGCATGAGCGCCGTCCCCAGTCTCGTCGAACTGCGCGCAGCAGCGGCTGAAATGTCTCAGCGCGGGCTGACCGTGAGTGACATCGGCTCCGCGTTGCGCATCGATCCTGCGGCTGTTCGTCGGCTGCTGGCCGCGGACGAACCCCAAGCCGCTGCGATGCATGCCGCTGCGTGGTCAGGCAGGCACCCGTCAATCAATGACCATTGGAGGCAGCAGTGATGATCGATTCACCGAGTATTTCTCAGGCAGACGTGGGCGCGGTGGGCGCTGCTGTGCGAGACGAATCGCCGGGATATGGCCTGGCGTCGCTGTTCTCGTCGCAACCTCAGCACGCAACGCGGGCATCAGACTTGTTCAAGGGCTCTCGGCTGCTGAAGCTGGCTGTGCTCACGCGGTTGCTGTCGCGGCTGCGCCGGGTGGCGGTCGGCGACGTCGACACTCTGGCCGCAAGCCGCGCGTTGCGAGTTCACTCCGCGCTGTCAAAGTCGGGGGCGTTGAAGGCGACGGGCAGTATTGGCGAGTGGCACGTCGAGCATCTGTTGGGCCCGGTGCTGCGCGCCGAGTTCGTGTCGCCGTTCGATCTCGCAGAACTGTTCGGCGAGCGCGATCGGGAGTCGGTGAAATCCACGATCGAGGCGTGCCGCGGCGCGTGCGTACTCGATGCGCTGATCCTGTCGTTCATCGTCGTCAGGCTCCACGGCTACAGCGTGCCGCTGACGGATCTCTGCGGCGCACTCCGCGACGTCGTCGAGAAGGAATCCCGCGCGTGAGCATCGTGACCGAAGCGGAGCTGCGCGCTGCGGAGGCAGCCGCGCGTGGTGTGTCGGCCGACCCGGATGCGCTCGTGTCGCTGTTGGGCGTGAGTCGGGCGTCGGTGGAACGGCTTCTCGGATCGAATTCGCAGGCGATCGGATGGCTGGTCTTGTCAGGGCTTCTGTGGCGCCTTGAGGGCGCGCGGGTATCCGCAAACCGCCTCTCGCTGGCGATCCGTGCGTTTCAACACGTCGCGCGTCAGGAGATCGCGCAGGAAGCGCCGGATCTCTCGTTGGATGAAGTTCACACCGCCGGTGCGCTGCTGAGGCGTGAGCTGCCCGACGTGACGCATCTGGCGCGGCTCTTGGGCGAGTCAACGTTCGTGGCGGGCGAACTGCTGAGCCAGTTCGGCATCGGGCTGACGGATAGCGTCACGGTGTGCCTGGCGCTGCGGCTTCACGGGATGCGCGTCGACCCGAGGGCAATCAACGAGACCATTCTGGCTGTGCTGGAGCAGCGGGCGCAGCAGCTTCGACGGGAGGCGGCTCACTGATGCACATCATCGGCATCGATCCCGGACTGAGCGGCGCGCTGGCGGTTCTCGATGGCGACGGCACCATCGTCACTGTCGTCGACCTGCCCGTGATCCGCGACCGCTCGCTCGCATGGATCGACGGCGGGGAACTGCAGAGCCTCCTGCTGGACGCTCTCGCAGGCCGTCAGGGACGCGCAGTCGTCGAGCGGGTGTCGGCCATGCCCAAGCAGGGCGTCGCGTCGTCGTTCGCCTTCGGCGTTGGCTTCGGATCGATCCTCGGTGTGCTCCAGGCGGTGCACATCCCGATTGAGCTGGTGACAGCAGCGCAATGGAAGCGATCCCTCGGACTGTCCAGCGACAAGGTGGCATCGCTCCACAAGGCACGGTTGCTGTTCCCGACGGCTGACTTGCGACTGGCGAAGCACGACGGGCGCGCAGAGGCGTTGCTGCTGGCTCATTGGTGGTCGACCAGGGCGGCTCAGGGGAAGGTTGCATGACCGAGAGCGCCGCAAAGCTTGCCGGTCCCGATTGGGAGCGCATCGAAGCGGACTACCGCGCTGGCGTCCTCAGTCTCCGAGAGATCGCTGCAAGGGACGGTAGCGTCAGCGAGGGCGCCATCCGGAAGCGTGCAAAGAAGTGCGGCTGGTCGCGCGATCTCGCGGCGCGGATTCAAGCCAAGGCCGACGAACTGGTACGCAGGGAAGCGGTACGCACGGACGGTACGCAGTTGCGTACCGCGTCACCCGCCGCCGAGAAGGTCATCGTCGAAGCCAACGCGCAGGCTGTCGCGGACATCCGGCTTGCGCATCGGAACGACATTTCCCGAGCCCGCAGGCTGTGTTTGGCGATGGCGGAGGAACTGGAGGCGCTCACCGGCGAACGGCTGACCGTCGAGCGGTTGCGTGAACTGATCGAGGTGGTCGACGACGAGACGCAGGACGCCAAGGCGATCGAGAGGGCCCGCGCCATCCTGGAGAAGGCGATGTCGCTACCCATGAGGGCGGGCACGCTCAAGCAGCTCACGGATTCGCTGAAGACCCTTGTGACGCTGGAGCGTGAGGCATGGCAAGTCGACAAGGACGGCGGCGGTGCGACCTACGATGATTTGCTCGCTGAACTCTACGGCGAAGGTAACGGATAATGGGTTGGATTGCAGCTTTGACTGTTGTTCAAGGCAAAGCTCGGCACGCACAACGTTGCGGGCGCATCGCTGCGAATGTTCCGATCAGCGGAGTGCGTGCGACTCGTTGCTTGGCGCAAGGTCCGAAAAAGAACTGCAGTACGACGCTCGTCGGAAGTCTCAATGAACGCCCACGCCGCTGTTGGTCTCGATAGAGGTACACGTCATGTCCAACGCTGATGCTCGTCTCGCCATCGGTATCTCCCGCGGCCTCGCGTCGTTGCCTGAGCGCATCCGCGAACGTCGATTGGAGAACGAAAATCGTCAACTCTCCCTGGCCGATCGGGATCGGCGCATCTCCCGCGAGGACGAGACCCTCGGGCGTGACCGCACGCGCTTTGACCGTCAACAAACCGAGTGGTCGCAGTCTGATGAGGAGAGAGGCTTTCGGCTGTCTGACGATGCCGAGGGGCGCGAAAACCGTAGGGTTGATCGCAGCCGCGAACTGGGATTGAGAGATCGCGACGACGCAGAGCATGTCGAGGACCGATCTCATACGCAGTACACGCGGGGTCGTCAGAAGGTGCAGGATCAGCGCGTCGACTTCGAGTGGTCGCGGTCTCGTGACGTCGCGGCAAAGAAGATGCGTGAAGAGGGCATGGATCGCTTGCTGTCATCGCTCAGGCGCGGTGCCGATCCGGCGATGGCAGAGCGTGAGTTCAACACGGGCGGCGAGTTGCAGATCGTTCCTGGGTCGCTGCGATACGACCCGGCGACGGGAAATGTCTCTTTCGCCGGCCCGGGTGGAAACAAATTCGATGGTCCGATCGACCAGCTCGAAGCGATCTTCAGCGAGCCGGCCGCACCGATGAAGCTCGGGGCCAACGACCGGATCGTCGACCCGAGCACGGGCAAGGACATCATCCCGCCGTCAGGCGGTGCAGGCGGCGGAATGACGAAGTGGAACCGGCAGGTTGCATCCAATCGCGCGGCCGATGTAGTTCGCCAAGGGCTGGGGCTCAAGTACGACTCGGAGCTTCGGACGTGGCAGATTCCTGACGGCATGAGCGAGAAAGTGTCCTTTGGCGTATCACTCGCGGGACAGATCGCTGAGCAATTCGAGTCGCGTCTTTCTGCGGAGGAGTCAGGCTACATTGCCTACAGCATTGCAAAGACGGTCCCGAGCCAAGGCGAAGCTGAGGCCAGGGCGAAAGAACGGTTGAACATTCCGCCGGGGCTGAAAGTGATGTCGCCGGAGCAACAGCGGCAGGTTGCAGCTCTCACGGAAGAGATCATTCGTTTCGCGCACATAAAGGCGGCGCAGCAGCTGACGGTTGCGATCCGGGACAAGGAAAGCGAACTGGGGCAGCGGAGCCAGCCATGGTCTGGTGCGCAAGACGGTGGGCAGCAACAGTCGCCGGACATGATCGCCGGCCCGCCGCCGAATCTCCTGAGGGAAGGAGTGGTGACGACGTTCCGCAACGGCCAGAAGTGGACGCTCCAGGGCGGTCAGCCGGTACAGGTGCAGTAAATGGCGGCGAATGAGTGGGAAGTCATCGGCGAATCGCCGCTGCAGCAGGCGGCTGGCGAGTCCGACTGGGAAGTCGTCGGTGAGTAGGTGGAGGGCCGTGCGCGGTTCGGCACCGACTATGCCGACTACTTGGCCGAGCATCCCGAGGCTGAGCGCGCAGGGGCAGTCCTCAAGGCTGCTCGCGTGGTCAGCCGGATTCGACGAGCACGAGCGGAAGCGGCCCGCAGCGGGCAGAGCGACGAGGAATTGCGAGAGATGGACGCTGCGGCCGACGCCATCATGCGAGAGGTGGTCGAGGCCGAACGAGCGGATCGACAATGACCAGGCCGGTTAACGAATTATCGTGGTGAATCGTTCAATCTCGGGAGGCTGACTGATGGCAAGCGCAAGTGACAATTTCAATCGCTCGAACAGCGCAGGATTGGGAGCGAACTGGACTCCTGTCACCAACAATTTCAACATCGTTTCGAACCGCGCGCGTAAGCAGGGCGGCGTCGATTCCGATGGCCTGTGCATCTACAATGCGACGCTACCGGACACGGCGAATCAACGCGTCAGTGTTTCGATCTATACCGATGTCCAGTCGGGCTACTCAGGTGTGGCCGCGCGCTGCACTGAGAACACCTACTACGAACTGGTTGCGAACGCGACGGAGTCGTACCTGTTTCGTTACAACGGCGGTACGCCGACGCAACTCGGCGCGACCGGCGCAGGAATCGCGAATGGCACGCAGATCCGACTTGAGGTCACGGGCACCGACCCTGTCGTTCTGAGAGCGTACTCGAATAGCGGCTCTGGCTGGAATCCCATCACGTCGTTAGGAACAGATGGCGAGTTCGCCGACTCGCATGGTTCGCGCATCACGTTAGCAGGCCGCTGGGGTATCGCCGGATTTGGCATCGCCAGTGCAAATGCCGATTCGGACGACTGGTCCGCGGAGGACATAGCGAGCGGTTCCGTCCCAACGATCACGGACTCCGGCGACGAATCGCACCGCGTCGGCGAGGTAGGTGTCGCCATCACCGGTACGAACTTCGGTGCCTCGCAGGACGGCGGCTTTGTTCGCATCTGCCCGAGCAACGATATCGACGATGCGAATGGCGTGAATCAGACGGTCACTGCCTGGGGCGACACCGGCATCACGATCAACATCGTGGGCGGCGCCTCTCCTCCGCTGCCCAGGAACACCAACGTCTACCTCTTCGTCGAGAACGATGCCGGAGACTCGAACGCTTCTGGCTATGTCATCCAACTGACGCCGCCGATCGCGGTGCTCGCGTATCCGATCCTTTTTCTGTCTTAGGTGTGTGGCTTGCACAAGCGTCAGCAATCTTTACATCTCGACTAGTCGAAGGGCGGTAAGTCACTGACTCAGAACATCTGGCCTTACACTTGCAAGCGAGGCGCGGACAGCAACAACAAAATCACAAGGAGCAGCCGAGATGCGATCACTCCTTCTCGCCGCGCTATTGCTTGCACCGACCGCTCAGGCCGCACTCATTACGCTGGAGTTTTCTGGCATCCTAACCAAGGAGTGGGAGGGGCAGGATCCGCTGAATCTGTTTGCCTTCCGCTCGCTCGAGGACTCCGTCGCCGCAAGTGCTCGTATGACGGTCGACACCAGCAAACTCGATCACAATTCACTTACGATCCAGAACACAGAGATTGGGCTGACGCCAGCTGTTCTTGGGTACGGAACGGATTGGATCACGAGTTTCGACCTCCGCATCGGCAGTTATCACTTCACTCAGTCGAGTGATCCGCAATTCGCATGGGTCTCTGCCGATCAACCGAGGTCTGTTGAGGGCGGAATCAAAGGCCTGGAACTCGCACCTGCCTACGGATACGAGACCCTGGACTTGTATCTACAAGAATTGCGCTTCTGCAATGGGCTCTATCACGAGTCGTTACCCTGCAATCCTCTCGGCGATATCTCACTCTACGACCCGCTTGACCCGGTCGCATCGCTGCTAAGTCACCAGATCGGCATGTGGCATGGGGCTGTCGTCGGGTCACAGACAGGAGTGAGCCTCGGAGTCCTCACTGGAGTGTGGGTCGGGACCGTGACCGCTGTGCCGGAGCCCGCAACGCTGGCTCTCTTCGGAATCGGCATGCTAGGCGTCGCCGCGAGCTTGAAGCGTCGAAGGTCGCACGACGTGAGTAGAGAGCGGAAGCTGTTCGCAGGGGCGAAGATGCGGAAGAGTTGAAGCAGATGGACGCTGCCGCCGAAGCCATCGTGCGGGAGGTGGTCGAGGCCGAACGAGCGGATCGACAATGACCAGGCCGGTTAACGAATTATCGTGGTGAATCGTTCAATCTCGGGAGGCTGACTGATGGCAAGCGCAAGTGACAATTTCAATCGCTCGAACAGCGCAGGATTGGGAGCGAACTGGACTCCTGTCACCAACAATTTCAACATCGTTTCGAACCGCGCGCGTAAGCAGGGCGGCGTCGATTCCGATGGCCTGTGCATCTACAATGCGACGCTACCGGACACGGCGAATCAACGCGTCAGTGTTTCGATCTATACCGATGTCCAGTCGGGCTACTCAGGTGTGGCCGCGCGCTGCACTGAGAACACCTACTACGAACTGGTTGCGAACGCGACGGAGTCGTACCTGTTTCGTTACAACGGCGGTACGCCGACGCAACTCGGCGCGACCGGCGCAGGAATCGCGAATGGCACGCAGATCCGACTTGAGGTCACGGGCACCGACCCTGTCGTTCTGAGAGCGTACTCGAATAGCGGCTCTGGCTGGAATCCCATCACGTCGTTAGGAACAGATGGCGAGTTCGCCGACTCGCATGGTTCGCGCATCACGTTAGCAGGCCGCTGGGGTATCGCCGGATTTGGCATCGCCAGTGCAAATGCCGATTCGGACGACTGGTCCGCGGAGGACATAGCGAGCGGTTCCGTCCCAACGATCACGGACTCCGGCGACGAATCGCACCGCGTCGGCGAGGTAGGTGTCGCCATCACCGGTACGAACTTCGGTGCCTCGCAGGACGGCGGCTTTGTTCGCATCTGCCCGAGCAACGATATCGACGATGCGAATGGCGTGAATCAGACGGTCACTGCCTGGGGCGACACCGGCATCACGATCAACATCGTGGGCGGCGCCTCTCCTCCGCTGCCCAGGAACACCAACGTCTACCTCTTCGTCGAGAACGATGCCGGAGACTCGAACGCTTCTGGCTATGTCATCCAACTGACGCCGCCGATCGCGGTGCTCGCGTATCCGATCCTTTTTCTGTCTTAGGTGTGTGGCTTGCACAAGCGTCAGCAATCTTTACATCTCGACTAGTCGAAGGGCGGTAAGTCACTGACTCAGAACATCTGGCCTTACACTTGCAAGCGAGGCGCGGACAGCAACAACAAAATCACAAGGAGCAGCCGAGATGCGATCACTCCTTCTCGCCGCGCTATTGCTTGCACCGACCGCTCAGGCCGCACTCATTACGCTGGAGTTTTCTGGCATCCTAACCAAGGAGTGGGAGGGGCAGGATCCGCTGAATCTGTTTGCCTTCCGCTCGCTCGAGGACTCCGTCGCCGCAAGTGCTCGTATGACGGTCGACACCAGCAAACTCGATCACAATTCACTTACGATCCAGAACACAGAGATTGGGCTGACGCCAGCTGTTCTTGGGTACGGAACGGATTGGATCACGAGTTTCGACCTCCGCATCGGCAGTTATCACTTCACTCAGTCGAGTGATCCGCAATTCGCATGGGTCTCTGCCGATCAACCGAGGTCTGTTGAGGGCGGAATCAAAGGCCTGGAACTCGCACCTGCCTACGGATACGAGACCCTGGACTTGTATCTACAAGAATTGCGCTTCTGCAATGGGCTCTATCACGAGTCGTTACCCTGCAATCCTCTCGGCGATATCTCACTCTACGACCCGCTTGACCCGGTCGCATCGCTGCTAAGTCACCAGATCGGCATGTGGCATGGGGCTGTCGTCGGGTCACAGACAGGAGTGAGCCTCGGAGTCCTCACTGGAGTGTGGGTCGGGACCGTGACCGCTGTGCCGGAGCCCGCAACGCTGGCTCTCTTCGGAATCGGCATGCTAGGCGTCGCCGCGAGCTTGAAGCGTCGAAGGTCGCACGACGTGAGTAGAGAGCGGAAGCTGTTCGCAGGGGCGAAGATGCGGAAGAGTTGAAGCAGATGGACGCTGCCGCCGAAGCCATCGTGCGGGAGGTGGTAGAGACGGAAAAGTTCAACCCCTCGCACTGACTGCGTTGGTGCGACTCCTTGCGTGAGACGCAGTCAACGATTGAGTGTACCGGTTGGCACCGTAGCGATGCCAATCGTAGGGTCACCTCTGGCATCCGCCCGCGTGTCCGCGTTTCCGCGAAGCTCGACAATTCTCCCCACCGCGTGATCAACAGCCCACAGGGCGATGATGGCCGCCAAAACAGTGGCAATCGGAGAGGCGTAGTTGTTGAAGATTTCAGACTGAATCTTGCGTTCTTCTAAGCTTTTGCTTTTCACGGCTGAACGCCTCCTTGCTTGAGTTCAGAGGCGGCAGTTGCCGTTGCCCGCGGTGCTGATGCATTGGCAGTGACTGTGGCCTTGCCAGTCCCAGGGTGAGCAACGGCGGTTGAGCCCTCTCCCTTAGCTTCCACAATTCTTTCGGTCACTTCTCTGGCACCCCAAACCGCGATGAGTGCTACGGCTACGGTTGCCAACGGCGAGGCGAAGTTCGAAACAATCTCGGAAAGTGTCTTCCATTCTTCGAGCGTCATACGTTTCCCCATTTTAAATGCCCCTCCACATCAGAGAACAGTTGCTGAGCAGTACCGCTTCACTGATCGGAAATGCTGATCGTCACCGCAGTCTTCTGCTGGAAGTCGCTCCTGAACTGCAGTTCCTGTTTTGCTTCGGCTACAGCCTGCGGATCGAACTGCATCGGGTTCGCGACAATGAACCGCAGCCGCGCCGTTTCTTCCATCTCAAAATCGATTCGCGACTCGGCGTAGGTGAACGGCAGGCATCGCGACTCGCGACCGTCGGCACTCGTGATACTCCGAACGAGATCGGGCCGGAGTTTCGCTGCGAGGCGGCACAGCAAGTCGTAGAGAGTGGTTTTCATCGTTCGGTTGCAGTTGCGCTGTCAACGACACGAAACGTGTATTTGACTTCGATGTTTTCTGTTCTGTAGTCTGAAAGCGAGGCTCACCGTTGCTGGTAACAACGGTAAGCCTCTAACCACAGTCAACTGATTAGGGAGAAGACAATGGCTACCCTCAATTCTATCAGCTCCGCAATCGCCCCACCGTCGCGGACCGCTCGTGCTCACCTTCGCATCATCTATGCTGCAGAGAAGGCCGTTCGGGAAAGGCTCGACGCCATCCCCTTCGTGACTGTTGGGGGAGAGTCGTGCGCCGAACTGCTTCGCGTGCGGGCACACCTCGAAGCGGCTGCCGAATTGCTCAACTCAACCGTGGATCGCGAAGCGCTGCGATTCGAGCAACTGGCAGTCTGACCATGGCCGGGTCGGTCAAAGACGTTTCATTGGCCGACCCCGGCATCGAAGAGCAAGGCACGACGGTGAGTTGCTCGCGGTTCCGAGCGCTCCCGTCAATCGGCACGCCCGATCCGCAGGCGGTGCTGCCGCTTTTGCGCCAGATCCTGCAACGGAAGCTGCGGCGGAACAGCGATGCCGACTGTCCTACGTGGCAGAAGCCGGAGGCATGACTCCATGCCCATCGAGATCCTTGGTCGGCGCTATCTCACTGAAGCGGAGTTCGCCGAGCAACTCGGCTGCTCCGCGCTCACGCTTCAGCGTATGCGCAAGGCAGGCCGCATCGGTTACCAGAAGCTGCCGGGTCGGCGCGGCGCGTTCTACAGCGATCAGCATGTCGATGAATGCTTCGCGGCACTCAGCATGCCGGTGCAGAGTGTTCGTCCGCCGGACGCTCTGCCGATCAACGATGCAGCGCCGCCACCGAACACAAGCAGGTCGACTCCTCCCGGTCAAGTTGGGCTGAGCGACATCCAACTTGCCAGCGAAATCCTGAGCCGTCGTACGAGGTCTCGGGTGTGATGGTTGCGTCGTTCCTGAACCTCGACAAGGTCACGATTGGGAAGTTCTCCGTGCTGACCGGCTACACCGAAGACGCGATTCGAGCGAAGGTCGAGCGCGGCGTGTGGCTCGAAGGACTGGTCTGGTTCAGAGCACCGGACGGCAGGGTGCTTATCAGTCTGCGTGGATATGACGCATGGGTAGAGGGCCAGGCATTCGCGCCACAGGCGTCCGACGCATCCAGTTCGCGCCGACGCCAGTGCGATTAAGGCTTTCGAAACGCGGACATCAGTTCCAGCACCGTGCGGTACGTGTGAACTGAGACGTGAAAGATGCAGACGGCTAGGATCAGTCGACCGAGCCAAATCCATTCCCAAACGTTGTCGTAGGGGGGCGCTGTGGCGCTCGATGCGCAGATCGACCTGACCCAGCACGTAGAGGCAAACGATAGCGAGAGCCGCCCAGCCGACGGCGGCCAGCCGTTCCGACGCAGAAAGTCGCTGCCTCACGGTGCTCCCTCTGTTTGCGGTTTCCAAATGGCCACCGATGCACAATTTCCATCAGGCGATGTCATGACACCGTTGATCATCCGGCTACGCGCGCTTCCGTTTGAACGGAACGACTTTGCCTGAAGTGGTCTTCGGCTTGGTGTTGCAGTATTTCGTCCAATCGTCCATCAGATTCGTTCGCAGCGGCAGCAATTCGTCACGGGCGTAAGCAGCGCGCGTTTCGTCATTGTTCACATGCGCAAGGGCTAACTCTGAAACTTCATCGGAATAGGTTGTGCAACTGCGTGCCCAGTCCTTGAAGCTGCTGCGTGCTGTGCCGTGGGCAGTAATATCGTCGCGCCCCATGCGCGCCAAGACCTCGCCTAAAGTGTTCTCTGACAGGGCGCGACCTTGCGATCCGGGGAACACGAAATCGCAGCCCTGAATGCGAGGCAGTGCCTTGAGTAGGGTAACCGCTCGCGCACTGAGCGGCACGCGATGAAGCTTGCGTGCCTTGATGCGTTCAGCCGGCACCGTCCACAGCTTCGCAGCCAAGTTGATTTCGTCCCAGGTTGCTTCGCGAACTTCGCTGCTGCGTGCTGCGGTCAATATGGCGAACTCCAGGGCCCGAGCTGCAATGCCTTCACGCTTACGCAGGTCCGTCATGAACGCTCCCATTTCAGCGAATGGTAGCGCCGCGTGATGCTTCACCTTCTTTACCTTGCGCGGAGGCGGAAGTTCCTTGTCCAAATGGCCGCGCCAGCGGGCGGGGTTCTCGCCTTCGCGATAGCCCTTGAACTTCGCCCAATCCAGTATGTTTTCGATTCGAGCCCGCACGCGGTTCGCTGTTTCGTTCTTGCCTTCCCACAATGTGGGCTTCTGCGCATTCCCCGAGGCTTGTCGCAATACCTTCAAGACCAACTCGGTGTCGACCGCGGCAACTGGAAGCTGCCCGAGTGTGGGATGGGCGTATGTCGCAAGCGTGTTCTGCCACTGGGCAGCATGCTTAGGATTGCTCCAGCCAGCCCGCTGCGCGTCGATATAAGCAGCCGCGCATTCCTTGAACGTCTTGGCCGACTTAGCGGCGAGAGTCGCCGCTTGACCCTTATCAGTCTTCCGTTGCTCGATTGGGTCGATTCCCGCGCGTATCTGTTTGCGCAATTCCGTGGCCTGATCGCGAGCTTCGGCGAGGGTCACGGTGTGCACCGGGCCTAGGCCCATTTCGCGGCGCTTGCCATGTATCGTGAAGCGGAAGGCCCAGGACTTGCCGCCCAGCTTGCTGAGTTGTAGCCACAGCCCGCCACCATCGCCGTAGTACCCCGGCTCTTTCGTTTTCTGAACTGCTACTGCGGTCAGCTTGTTGATACCGCCGGTCATGGTGTCACCGTACTCACGTTCCTACCCATGCCATTTATACAGATTGGGTTGGAGACGGCAAGACGGGTCTGGGCCTCAAAGGAAGATAAAACATCAAGTTACGGATGACAGGCAGATGCGGCTATACAGCGTTGGACGCGATCTCGGCGGACACCCCTTCCGCCAATGAGCGCATCAGCAGCCGGGCTGATTCGGAGAGAGCGCTTCCCGGTTTCCTTTGCGGTCAACGCCCAATGGCTCGCGGCAGGATTTCAATTTCCCCTGAGCCAGTCATCGACGCGCAACCCTTTCACACGTTTGAACTCTCGTGTGTTGTGCGTGATCAAGACCACATTCAGGCTCAATGCGTGTCCGGCGATCAGGTTATCCAGTGGTCCGATCGGCATACCACGCGCTTCGAGGTCGGCCCGCACGTCTCCATACGAGTCGGCGGCCAGTTCGTCGAACGGTGCGATGTCCAGCGCCAGAAGGAACTGATCCAGCGCGGCGCGATTCTGATCCCGGCGTTCACTCTTCGCCACGCCGTGGCGCAGCTCCGCCAATGTTACGGATGAAAGGCCGACGTCACCGACGGGCTTCGATTGAATGCGCTTTATGAGTTCTGGCGGTTTGCGTTTGATGAGGGCGATGCACGTATCTGTGTCCAACATCCATTTCACGAGATGGCTTCCTTAGCTGAGTGTTTCGCGATGCTGCGGTCCGGGCTGGTCGCGCTGCGTCATGAAGTCCGCCGAAAATTGATCGAGGCTCGTGAGCAGCGTGTCCCAGGACTTGGTCTTCGGTAGCAGAACGACCGCATCGCCGGCACGCTTGATCAGTACTTCGCTTCCGGCAAAGCGGAATTCTCTCGGCAGTCGCACGGCCTGGCTGTCTCCGTTCTTGAAGAGTTTTGCGGTTTTCACGGTCGGCCCATCCCGGATAGAAATATAGATGATGGATATATATGCCGTCGGCGTGTTTCGCGCAAGCCGGAGGTGCTTGGAACGAATCCATAGCGCTAAGGAGGCGGTACTCCGCCGTCAAAACGGAGCCCACTGCGGTTGCTTCGTGTGGCGTCGGGGCTATCCCAGCGACTGAGCTACTTCTCTTGCAGCGGGCGCACGATGCACTACTGATCTGGCCTAAAGAGTGGCTCGCGACCGCGGCACGCCCGGCCGCCCCTGCCCGCACTCCAGCGACGCACGATCCCACTTCGCGCACTCCGCTGCTGCCTCGTAGGTGCTCTGTAGAAAATCCAGCAACTCGCCCTCCGGATCGCTGGCCGTTCGCAGTGCTGCGTAGGGCAGAAGAAATTCTCCCAGTGCTTCACTGAAGAATGCCGTTGCAGGCCGGGCCGGAAATTCCTTGAACCCTGCAGGCGTGGGATACGCATATGAGTAGAACGCGGCGTCGGTATCGCCGCTGCCGGGCCAGAAGCCGGCGCTGCTGACTTCGTGCGAATAGGCCTCCTGCATCACCTCCGTACGGAGTCCCGGTACATTGCCGGTGAACTTCGGAGCGGTACGACCCGAGAAGCGCGTCACTGCCAGATCGAAGCTGCCCCAGAAAAAGTGCACGGGGCTGCATTTGCCGATGAAGCCGGTGCGGAACTGCTTGAAGACCTGATCCGTCTGCCGCAGTACCTGCGCGAATCGTTCGACGTACGCCCGGTCATAGGCTGCGTGAGTGCGATCTCGAGTGAACGCGATGGCATTGGGGAGTTCGCAGGGGTAGTCGCTGATCTCGATGTCGATGCCCAACTGTTGCAGGGTGGAGCGAAGCGCATCGTAAAAGTCCGCGACGCACATCGGTTCGAGCGGAATTTGCGTGCGCTGGCCGTCGCTGACATCAATGTCGAGCTGGTGGCGCAGGAAGTCGAAGCGCAGGTCGAAGGTGCGATTGCCATCGGGAATCGGCGAGGTCGTGAGACCGCTGGCAGTGACGTACAGCGCCACGTGCCAGCCGTGGTTCAGCCAGGGCGTGCGTGACAACCGGATCTTGCCGACGATCTGCGTCCACAGGTGCAAGGTCGCGCAGGTGTCCTTCCAGTCCGCATAAGGCAGCTCGGGCCAGAATTCTTTGCTCATGCGGGCTCCGGGAAGTCAGCCGTCGAAACACATGGTGTGTGCGTAGACGACGCTGCGGCAAGTCGCGAATACCGTACGTCGTTACGGGATAAGTCATTTGACCCAGTCGCGAGCGTGCCTCGCATCGTAAGATGGGCGCCAAACATGGGAGACGGTTCGAATGGCAGCCAAGCTGGATGTACTGCGGGTGGGCGTCGGCGGCCCGGTCGGATCGGGCAAGACCGCACTGGTCGATCGCCTGTGCAAGCGCATGCGCGAACAGTACGATCTCGCGGTCGTCACCAACGACATTTATACGAAGGAGGACTGCGAGTTCCTGATCCGCAGTCAGGCGTTACCGTCCGAGCGCATTCGCGGCGTCGAAACCGGCGGTTGCCCGCACACGGCGATCCGCGAGGATGCCTCGATGAATCTCGCCGCGATCGACGGCCTGATGCAGGAGTTCTCGGGTCTCGACATGATCATCGTCGAAAGCGGCGGCGACAATCTCGCGGCCACGTTCAGCCCGGAGCTTTCCGATCTCACGCTCTATGTGATCGACGTCGCCGCCGGCGACAAGATTCCGCGCAAGGGCGGGCCAGGGATCATGAAGTCCGACCTGCTCATCATCAACAAGATCGATCTCGCGCCCTATGTCGGCGCATCGCTCGAAGTGATGGACCGCGATGCGCGCAAGATGCGCGGCGACAAGCCGTTCGTGTTCACCAATCTGAAGACGGGGCAGGGGCTGGAGGAGGTGATTGCCTTCATCGAGACGCGGGGGATGATCGGGAGAGGCTAACTGCCGACTGGTCGCTGGTCTGCTGGCCAGACTAAGGAAAAAGCAGCTCCGGCTCTGGCCAGCAGACCAGTAAGCCAGTCGGCCCCTTACCTCGCCAGCGTCCTCACCGCCCGCGCCGCCGCCGACGCTCGATTCTCGACACCGAGCTTCACGAACACCTGCTCCAGGTGCTTGTTCACGGTGCGCGGGCTGATGGTGAGAATCTCGCCGATCTCGCGATTCGACTTGCCGCGGCTGATCCACAGCAGCACTTCCGATTCGCGCGAAGTCAGCAACAGCGATTTCTGCAGCACCTGCTCCTCGTTGCCGGTCATGACTTCGGTCAGACGGAACAGCAGTTCATCGGGGCCGAGGGCGCTGAGCATGGCGATCTCGACACGGCGGCTGCCGATCTCCAGTGTCGAACGGGCGGCGGGGCGATTGGCGTCCTGGCGCGGCTGGGTGAACTGTTCGATCAATGCGGCCGGCAGGCTCGCCGAGTTTTCGCTGTGGGCAGGGAACAGCTCGGCCAGCAGTTCGCGTGCCTTCGGCGTGCACCACAGAATGCGGCCGCTGCGATCGGTGGCGAGCAGGAAGCGGCCGGTGGCGTCGAGCGCTACATGGGTGCCGTGCGCGACGCGCGCGTTGGCCAGATGCACGCGAATGCGCGCCAGCAGCTCGTCGACGACGATGGGCTTGGTTACATAGTCGACGCCGCCGGCGGCGAGTCCTTCGACGACGTGCTCGGTCTGGCTCAGTCCGGTCATGAAGATCACGGGCAGGTGAGTGAGCAGCTTCTCGCGCTTCAGCCGGCGACAGGCTTCGAAGCCGTCCATGCCGGGCATCACTGCGTCCATCAGTACCAGGTCCGGCGTGATCTGGTCGACCAGATCGAGCGCGCCTTCGCCGTCGGTGGCGATCAGTACCGTGAAGCCGGCGTGATCCAGCGTATCGGTAAGAAAACCGAGGGTGTCGGGCGTGTCGTCGACGACCAGGATGGTGTCGCGACGCAGGGCTTCGCTAGCCATGATTTCGCATTTCCTCCACGACGTGCATGTAGCGCTTCAGATTGAAGCTCACGATCAGGGTCCGCAGATGTGTCGCCACGGGTTTGTTGGCGGCGTCTTCTTCTTCCATCTGTCGCAGCTTGGCCTGGATGCCGCGTACATGGCCGATGCGGCCGAGCTGATACAGATCATCCAGATGATGACGCGACTGCACCGGCAGCAGTGCCGCGCTGTCCGCCGCTGCCATCGACGGCGGTGTCTCATAGAGCCATTGCAGGCCGAGCACCGAACCGATGCAGTCGAGCAGTGCCTGCATGTCGATCGGCTTCATGACGAAGGCATCGTGCGAGGAATCTTCGCCGCCGCCCGGGTGATATTCGTGCGCGTTCGCCGACACCATCACGATGCGGGTGGCCTGCTGCGAGGCGCGCAGTCGCGCGGCGATCTGCCAGCCCGTCATGTCGGGCAGCGAGATGTCGACCATCGCCAGGTGCGGCCGATGTTCGGCGGCGAGTTGCAGTCCGGTCGTGCCGTCGGAAGCGGTCAACAGCCGGAAGCGCAGCGGCTGCAGCAGGCTGCGCATGATCTCGATGTGCTGCGGATCATCGTCGATCAGCAGCACCGTGAGCTGCGGGCCGTCGTGATCGCGCGCCACGCCGGGATGCGCCTCTTCCGCATGTTCATGCATGACCTCGGAGAGCAGCAGTCGCACGGTGAACGTGGTGCCGCTGCCGGGCGTGCTGCGGGGAATGATTTCGCCGCCCATGATCTGGGTGAGCAGCTTGGTGATCGTGAGTCCCAGGCCGGTACCGGGAATCGCACGCACGTCCGGCGAATGGCCGCGCTCGAAGGGTTCGAACACGCGATCGATATCCTCCGGCGGGATGCCGACGCCGGTGTCCGCGATCTCGAACTCCGCAACCTGGTTGCGATAGCGCACCGTCAGGGATGCATGGCCGCGCTCGGTGAACTTGATGGCATTCGACAGCAGGTTGATCAGGATCTGCCGCAGACGCTTCTGATCCGTGTAGACGTGCATCGGCAGATACGGCGGGCGCTGGTAGCGGAAGTCGATGCCCCGGGCGGCCGCCTGCAGCTTGAACATGTCGACGATCTGATCGAGGAATTCCACCAGCTGCACCCGGTCGCGATTCAGTCGCAGCATCCCGTTCTCGATCTTGGACACATCGAGCAGGCCGTCGATGAGATTGGTCAGATGCTCGGCGCTGCGCCGGATCACGCGCACGGCATTGTCCGAGGGACCGGCAATGCCGCGTTCGAGCAGCTGCGCATAGCCGAAGATCGAGTTCAGCGGCGTGCGGATCTCGTGACTCACGCCGACGATGTAGCGCGTCTTGGCGAGATTGGCGGCTTCGGCCACTTCCTTGGCCTTCTGCAGCGCCGCGTCGGTGCGTTTGTGGGCCTCGATTTCCTCCATGAGCATGGTCGTCTGGCGCGCCGATTCGCTTTCGGCGGCGCGCCGGCTCTCGTGCGCCAGCACGATGATCCACGCGGCGATGCCCGACAGCACCAGCAGGCTGAGGAACACCACCCACAGCGTGGTGGCGATGACTTCGCGCTGCGCGTCGCTGCCTGTCGAAGTGTGATAGATCAGCGAGAGCAGCAGGGCGATGACGAGATTGGACAAGATCAGCAACCCGACGAATTGCCCGGCGCGCGTGTTGAACGCCGTGGCGGCGCGGGTCGGCAGCACGGCGGCAAGGAACTTGCGCAGTTGCTCATTGAAGCGGCTGTCGGTCTTGCACATGTCGCGGCAGCGCGCTTCGAGTGTGCAGCACAGCGAACAGATCGGGCCGGAGTAGGCCGGACACATCGCCACGTCGGCGCGTTCGAACGTGTTCTCGCAGATCGTGCAACGCAGTTCCGCGGCGTCAGGCAGGCCGGATGGCGAGCGGGCAATGTAGTAGCGCCCTTTGGTGGCCCAGGCGATCAGCGGCGCCGCAACGAAGGCGCTGAAGAGCGCGACGAACGGCGACAGGATCTGCGCCACCTGCCCGAACGTGCCGATGAAGGCGAGGGTCGACAGCACTACCGAGATCAGCAGGGCACCGACACCGACGGGATTGATGTCGTAGAGATGCGCGCGCTTGAACTCGATGTGTTTCGGGCTGAAACCGAGCGGCTTGTTGATGACGAGATCCGCGGTCAGCGCACCGATCCAGCCCGCCGCGAAGTTCGCATAGATGAGCAGGATGCTCTCGATCACGCTGAAGATGCCGGTCTGCATCAGCAGCAGCGCCACCAGCACATTGAACACCAGCCACACGACGCGGCCGGGATGGCTGTGGGTCAGGCGCGAGAAGAAGTTCGACCAGGCGATCGAGCCGGCGTAGGCGTTCGTCACGTTGATCTTGAGCTGGCAGACGATGACGAACACGCCCATCAGGATCAGCGCCACGGTCGGCGACTGCACCGTTTCGCGGAAGGCGAGGAAGTACATTTCCGTGGGCTCGTCGGCCTGTTCGGCCGGGATGCCGTGCTTCAGTGCGAAAAACGCCAGGAACGAGCCGGCGAGCAGCTTGAAGGCGCCCATCAGGATCCAGCCCGGGCCGGTACCGAGCAGGGCGGTCCACCAGCCGACGCGATTCTCCTTCGTGCGCTTCGGCATGAAGCGCAGATAGTCGACCTGTTCGCCGATCTGCGGCAGCAGCGACAGCAGCACCGAGGCGGCCATGCCGAACAGCAGGAAATCCACCGAACCGTCGGCGCTGCCTTCGCGGCCCGTGTAACTCGTCCACTGACCGACATCGCCCGGCGTGTTCCAGGCGAGATAGATGAGCGGCAGGAACTGCAGGATCAGCCAGACCGGCTGGGTGGCGATCTGCATCTTGCTGATGAGGCTGATGCCGTAGATCGCAATCGGGATCACCACCAGCGAACTGATGATGTGCGCGACCCATAGCGGAATGTCGAACATCATCGTCAGCGCCATCGACAGGATGCTGGCCTCGAAGGCGAACAGCAGGAACGTGAATGAGGCGTAGATCAGCGAGGTGATCGTCGAGCCCATGTAGCCGAAGCCGGCGCCGCGCGTCAGCAGGTCGAGATCGACACCTTCCTTCGCCGCGTAGTAGGCGATGGGCAGGCCGATCAGGAACATCAGGATCGAGAATGCGGCAATGGCCCAGGCCGTGTTCGAGAAACCATAGGCGAGCGTCAGGCCGCCGCCGATGGCCTCGCAGGCGAGGAAGGCGATGGGCCCGAGCGCGGTATGGCCGACACGGAACGTCGATTTGCGCGCGCGTTCCGCCGTGTAGCGCAGCGCATAGTCTTCAAGCGTCTGGCTGGCGACCCACTGGTTGTACTGCCGTCGCTCGCGAACGATTCGTTGTTTGGCCGTCATTCGAGGTCTTGTCGTTCGCGATGTTGATCCCGCCGGCTGCGTTGCCGCGCGGTGTCGCGTTCCCCATCGATCCCGTTAGCAAGCGATGTGCCAGCGACGAATGCACGTGCTGGCTTGCGTTGCTGTCGTCGACTGCGACTTTGCGGTGCAGTCATTTGGCGTCGCGCACTCAATTTGATCAGCGGCCGCCGTGCATCCGCTCGTCTACGTCAAATGACTGAGTGGGGTACGTCAAACGACCCGTACCGGCGGCGGTGCGGTGTCCGTAGTTTCCGACGCACAGATTGTCCCTGGCCCCGAGTCGAACGCTCGCAACAAATCACCAAAGGAAGCACCGTTCATGCGTGACAAATCCACCACTTTCAGACCCGAGGCTGCTGCGCTGGCACTCGGCGCCGCATTGATGGCGTCGCCGCTTGCGAGCGTGTACGCCGCTGACATCAATCTTCCACCCGTGTCCGTCGGCGCCGGAGTGCGCACCAGCTTCACCAGCACGGACTTCGATGCCGCGGGTGAAGACGTGGATGATTTCGCGCTCAACAGCGCGCGCATCTACATCAGCGGCAAGGCGACCGACTATCTCAGCCTCATGTTCAACACCGAGTACAACTCGGATGACGAGGAGATACGGGTCATCGACGCCGTCGCGCAGTTCTCGTTCTCCGATAAGTTCAACGTCTGGGCCGGCCGCTTCCTGCCGCCGAGCGATCGCGCCAACCTCTACGGTCCGTACTACGCCAATCACTGGGGCGTGTATCGCGACGGCGTGCAGGACGGCTATCCGTTCGAAACCGAAGGCCGCGCGGACGGCCTCATGTACTGGGGTCAGTTCGGCATCGCCAAGGTGTCGTTCGGTGCGTTCGATATCGCCAATGTCATCGGCGAGCCGACCACCGGAAATTCGGACGTGCTCTACGCCGGCCGCGTGCAACTGGATTTCTGGGACGCAGAGGCGGGCTACTACCTCAACGGCACGTACTACGGCGCGAAGGATCTGCTGGCGATCGGTCTCGCCGGTCAGACCGCGGGCGGCGACAACGCCTACACCGCGGACTTCCTGCTCGAGAAGAAGGTCGGCAGCGGCGGTGCCTTCACGATCGAGGCGCAATACGGCATGTATGACGGCCTCGGCGGTTACCCGTCGCCGAACGGCTTCGCCTACGAGAAGGAAGACGGCTACTACCTGCTGGGCGCCTATCTGTTCGCGCCCGTCGTCGGCATCGGCAAGTTCCAGGTGCTCGCGAAGTACGGCGAAGCGACCTACGACTACGACGCCTTCGACGATGTCGACCAGGAAACGCTGGAGCTGAACGTCAACTACATCATGAAGGACTTCAACGCCCGCATCAGCCTGTTCTACATCGATGTCAGCTTCGATCCGCAGACCGGCGGCGACTACAAGCAGATCGGTCTCGGTCTGCAGGTCCAGATCTAAGTGTTCCGTTCGCGCTGAGATTCTATGGACGGGCACAAGAGCCGGAGTGCTTCGGCCGGGCTCAGCACGAACGGAGGGAATTGAGCTCTCCTACTCCGTTCGCGCTGAGCTTGTCGAAGCGTCTGGAAGCCAGGCGAAGGAGTCCTTCGACGGGTCAGGACGAACGGAGATGAACTCACTCAGGACGAACGGAAATGAACTCATGGGACTCCCGCCTGCGCGGGAGTGACGGAAGAAAATTCACTTCAACGACGAGGAACTCAGCATGAAACATCAACGCAGGATAAGCGGCCTGGCGAAACTCGCCGCCGCCATTTCTCTCATCGCCGCGAGCGCCGCGCATGCGGCCGACACCATCAAGGTCGGTGTGCTGCACTCGCTGTCGGGCACGATGGCCATTTCCGAAACCACGCTCAAGGACACCGTCCTGATGCTCATCGAGGAGCAGAACAAGAAGGGCGGCGTGCTCGGCAAGCAGCTCGAAGCCGTGGTCGTCGATCCGGCCTCCAATTGGCCGCTGTTCGCCGAGAAGGCGGAACAACTGCTGGTGAAGGACAAGGTCTCGGTCGTGTTCGGCTGCTGGACCTCGGTGTCGCGCAAGTCGGTGCTGCCGGTGTTCGAGAAGAACAATGGCCTGCTGTTCTATCCGGTGCAGTACGAAGGTGAGGAGTCGTCGAAGAACGTCTTCTACACCGGCGCCGCGCCGAACCAGCAGGCGATTCCGGCCGTCGATTACCTGATGAAGGACATCGGCGTGAAGCGCTGGGTGCTCGCGGGTACCGACTATGTCTATCCGCGCACGACCAACAAGATCCTCGAGGCCTACCTCAAGGCGAAGGGCGTGAAGGAAGAAGACATCCTGATCAACTACACGCCGTTCGGTCACTCCGACTGGCAGTCGATCGTGTCGGATATCAAGAAATTCGGTTCGGCAGGCAAGAAGACGGCGGTGGTCTCGACCATCAACGGCGACGCCAACGTGCCGTTCTACAAGGAGCTCGGCAACCAGAAGATCTCGGCGGAAGACATTCCGGTCGTGGCCTTCTCGGTGGGCGAGGAAGAGCTCTCGGGCATCGACACCAAGCCGCTGGTCGGCCACCTGGCCGCCTGGAATTACTTCGAGAGCATCTCGAATCCCGCCAACTCGGCGTTCATCAAGCAGTGGAAGGGCTACACCAGGAATCCGAAGCGCGTGACCAACGATCCGATGGAAGCGCACGTGATCGGTTTCAACATGTGGGTGAAGGCGGTCGAGAAGGCCAAGACCACCGACGTGAGCAAGGTGACCGACGCGATGATCGGCATCGAAGTGCCGAACCTCACGGGCGGCACGGCGAAGATGCTGCCGAACCACCACCTGACCAAGCCGGTGTTCATCGGCGAAATCCGCGGCGACGGCCAGTTCGATGTGGTGTGGAAGACCCCGGGCCTCGTGCCGGGCGACGCCTGGTCCGACTTCCTGCCGGGCAGCAAGGACATCGAAGCCGACTGGGTGACGTTGAAGTGCGGCAACTACAACAAGGTCACGAAGAAGTGCTCGGGACAGAACTACGAGTGAGGAAACTCGGAATCTGCTGACGATCAGCCACATGGTCTCGCTCGTGGGTCCGGCTCGACTGGGCCGGACCCACGGACGTTTGCGTAGGGTCCGACTCGTCATTCCCGCGCAGGCGGAATCCAGACCTTCAACAAGACAGAATGGATCCCCGCCTGCGCGGGGATGACGGATCGGTTCAGCTTCGCTGGCAGCTTGTGGAACGATTGATGCACGCAGCAATACCAACGACGGAGCACGTGCTTTGGTGATGACAAATCGATTTCTTCGAGCTGTGGCCGGCTTGATGTACATGGCGCTGCTCGCCGTGTCGCCGATGACCCGCGCTGCCGATGATGCCTTCGTCCATGCACTCGCCGGCCTCGCGGCCGAAGACTTCGCGACCCGGACCGACGCCGCTGCGGCCGTGGCCGCCACTCGCCATCCCAACGCCCGCGCCGTACTCAGCGCGATGCTGGAAGGCAATCTCTACTTCCGAACGGCAGACCAGCACGTCTTCATCGTGCAGGGCGAAGATCCGCTGACCCTGACCGAGCCGCTGACCCTGCAGGCCGCCGGCAGCGGCGCGGCGGACGATTTCACCAAGATCGCGACCAACAACCGGCTGCGAAAGTTGCTCAAGGGTCTGATCGCCGGTTTCGATCTTTCCGATCCCGACGCAAAAGTCCGGCTCACGGCCGTGAATGAAATGATGCGCTCGCTCGACGAGGACAGCGTCGCCATCCTGCGCGCGAGCATCGATGCGGAAACCGATGACAAAGTCAGGAGCGCCATCAACACGGGGCTGGCGCTCGCCGACCTCGACAGCGAGAGCGCCGACACGCGTCTCGCGGCCGTCGAGCATCTCGAAGGCAACCTGAGCCCCGCTGCCTACAACCGGCTCAAGCTGCTGACCGAGCAGGCCGACGACGGCACGTACGCGGAGCCCGACGAGCGCGTACGTCGTGCCGCCGTCGTGGCCATCGCGAGCACCGACAACTGGCGCCAGTTCTACGGTGGCGTCGAGACGCTGTTCTTCGGACTGAGCCTGGGTTCGGTGCTGGTACTGGCGGCCATCGGGCTCGCCATCACGTTCGGCGTCATGGGCGTCATCAACATGGCGCACGGCGAACTGATGATGCTGGGCGCGTACACGACCTACGTGGTGCAGCTCGCGATGCCCAATCACATCGGTGCATCCGTCGTCATTGCGGTGCCGCTGGCATTCCTGGTCTCGGGCCTCGTCGGCGTACTGATCGAACGCGGTGTCGTGCGCTTCCTCTACGGTCGACCGCTCGAAACCCTGCTTGCGACGTTCGGCATCAGCCTGATCCTGCAGCAGGTCGTGCGCGACATCTTCACCGCCAACAACCGGCCCGTGGAGACGCCGGCCTGGATGGCCGGTTCGTGGCAGATCAACGAGGCACTGTCGATCACCTACAACCGGCTCTACGTGATCCTGTTCATGGCCGTGGTGTTCGCGATCCTGCTGTTCGTGCTGAAGAAGACCACGCTCGGACTCAAGGTGCGCGCGGTCTCGCAGAATCGCGCGATGGCGAAGGCGATGGGCGTGCGCACCGAATGGGTCGACGCGCTGACGTTCGGACTGGGCTCCGGCATCGCCGGCGTCGCCGGTGTCGCGCTCAGCCAGTTGACCAACGTCGGTCCCAACCTCGGCCAGCAGTACATCATCGACTCGTTCATGGTCGTGGTGTTCGGCGGGGTCGCGAATCTGTGGGGCACGCTGATCGGCGGCATGTCGCTCGGCGTCGTCAACAAGATGCTCGAACCGTTTGCTGGCGCGGTGCTGGCGAAGATCCTGGTGCTGATCGCGTTGATCCTGTTCATCCAGCGGCGACCACGCGGGCTCTTCCCGCAGAAGGGCCGGGCGGCGGAGGCCTGACATGACCACACGTACACCGCTGATGAACATGCTGCTGGGCGAGCGCGGCACGCAGATCTTCCTGACCGTGCTGCTGGCGACGGCGATCGTCGTGCCGATCCTGCATCTGGCGTTCGGTGCCGATTCGGCACTGCATCTGTCGAGCTACACCATGACGCTGATCGGCAAGTACATGACGTATGCGCTGCTGGCGATCGCGGTCGATCTGGTGTGGGGCTACTGCGGCATCCTCAGTCTCGGCCACGCGGCATTCTTCGCGCTCGGCGGCTATGCGATGGGCATGTATCTCATGCGTCAGATTGGAACGCGTGGCGTGTATGCCGATCCGGTCCTGCCGGACTTCATGGTGTTTCTGAACTGGAAGGAACTGCCCTGGTTCTGGTCCGGCTTCGACATGTTCTGGTTCGCTGCGCTGATGGTCGTGCTGGTGCCGGGACTGCTGGCGCTGGTGTTCGGCTGGCTGGCGTTCCGTTCGCGCGTCACGGGCGTGTACCTGTCCATCATCACGCAGGCGCTCACGTATGCCCTGATGCTGGCGTTCTTCCGCAACGACATGGGCTTCGGCGGCAACAACGGCCTGACGGACTTCAAGGACATCCTCGGCTTCAATGTCAACGCGCCGGGCACGCGCGTGGCGCTGTTCATCGCATCGGCGATTGCGCTGGGACTCGGCTACTTCGCCTGCCGCTACATCACGCTGTCGCGCGCCGGACGGGTGGTGCAGGCGGTGCGCGATGCCGAAAGCCGCACGCGCTTCATCGGCTACCGCGTCGAGTCGTACAAGCTCTGGATCTTCGCGTTCTCTGCCGTGCTGGCCGGTATCGCCGGCGCGCTGTACGTGCCGCAGGTCGGCATCATCAATCCCAGCGAGTTCCAGCCGATCAATTCCATCGAGGTCGTCATCTGGGTGGCCGTCGGCGGCCGCGGTACGTTGTACGGCGCCGTGGCGGGGGCGGTGCTGGTCAACTACGCCAAGAGCTACTTCACGGCTGCGGTGCCGGAGTTCTGGCTGTATGCGCTGGGTACGCTGTTCGTGCTGGTGACGCTGTTCCTGCCGCGTGGTGTCGTGGGCCTCGCCGACCGCTTCGTTCCGCGGCGTCGCGAACCGGAGCCGGAGGCAGTCAAGGCATGAACGCCTCAACTCTTGTGCGTAACGGCTTGCAGAAGGCCTTTGGCACCGGCATGCAGAGCGAGCGCCCGATTGCGCCGGATACGACGCATGGCACCATCCTCTATCTTGAAGACATCACGGTCAGCTTCGACGGTTTCAAGGCGTTGAACGCGCTGACGCTGTACGTCGATGTCGGCGAACTGCGCTGCATCATCGGCCCGAACGGCGCGGGCAAGACCACCATGATGGACGTCATCACGGGCAAGACGCGGCCCGATGCCGGCTCGGCCTGGTTCGGCCAGCGCATCGACCTGCTGACGCTCACGGAACCGGAGATCGCCGAAGCCGGCATCGGCCGCAAGTTCCAGAAGCCGACAGTGTTCGAGCAGCACACCGTGATTGAGAACCTGGAACTCGCCGCGGCTGGCGACAAGTCCATCTGGCATACGCTGTTCAAGCCGCTGACGGGCACGCAGCGCGATCGCATCGACCACGTGCTGGAAGTCGTGCGTCTGCAGGATCAGCGCCACCTGCGTGCGGGCGTGTTGTCGCACGGCCAGAAGCAGTGGCTGGAGATCGGCATGCTGCTGATGCAGGACTCGCAGATGCTGCTGGTCGACGAACCGGTCGCGGGCATGACGCCGCAGGAAGTCGAACGCACCGCCGAGCTGTTGCTGTCCCTGGAAGGCCAGCATTCAGTCGTGGTCGTCGAGCACGACATGAACTTCGTCCGTTCGATCGCGCGCAAGGTGACGGTGCTGCATGAAGGTCATGTGCTGGCGGAAGGCAGCATGGACCAGGTGCAGAATGATCAGAAGGTGATCGAGGTTTACCTGGGGGAATGAATCAAAGCCGAGTTGGCGGTTGACCGTTGACGGTTGACAGCCAGAATGAAGAGTACTCGTCCTCTGACCGTCAACCGTCAACCGTCAACCGTCGCCATGCTGAACATCAAATCCCTGAATCAATTTTACGGCGGCAGCCACATCCTCTGGGATGTCGACATGGCCGTGCCGACCGGCTCGTGCACCTGTCTCATGGGGCGCAACGGCATGGGCAAGACGACGCTGCTCAAGTGCATCATGGGTCTGCTGCCGACCACGTCGGGCGAGCTGCTGTATGAAGGTCAGGACCTGCGCAAGGTGGCCGCCGACCGGCGTGCCCGGCTCGGGGTCGGCTATGTGCCGCAGGGCCGCGAGATCTTTTCGCAGCTGACGGTGGAAGAGAACCTGCGCATTGGCCTGTCGGCCAGCCGCAGCAAGCTCAAGGAAATTCCCGAATCGATCTTCGCCATGTTCCCGGTGCTGAAGAAGATGCTGCGCCGGCGCGGCGGCGATCTGTCCGGCGGGCAGCAACAGCAACTCGCCATCGGACGGGCCATGGTGCTGGAACCGAAGCTGCTGATCCTCGACGAACCGACCGAAGGCATCCAGCCGAACATCGTTCACGAGATCGGCGATATCATCCTGCGCCTCAACAAGGAGACCAACCTGACGGTGCTGCTGGTGGAACAGAAACTGCCGTTTGCACGTCGCGTGGCCAGCGAGTTCAGGATCATCGACAAGGGTCGCATCGTTGCCGCCGGCGGCATCGGCGGGCTCACCGACGATCTCGTGAAACATCACCTGACGGTCTGAGGGCCAGTGAGCAGCGTTCCAGCACCACGCGGTCATGAAACGGGTTGGCGTGCGCAACTGAAACTGCAGTTCGCGCAGCGCGACGGCACGACGTACCTGCCCGTGCGTCAGCACCAAGGTCCGCTCCTGGTGCAGCGCGTGTTCCATCCGGAAGGCGCACCGTGCCATGCATACCTGGTACATCCGCCGGGCGGCGTGGTCGGCGGCGACGAACTGCTGCTCGATGTCGATGTGGAGGAGGGCGCGCATGCCCTGCTCACGACGCCGGCGGCGACCAAGTTCTATCGCAGCGACGGCCGCCTCGCCCGGCAGGTCCAGCAACTGACCTTGCGCCGCTCGATCCTCGAATGGTTGCCGCAGGAAACCATCTTCTATCGCGGCGCGAATGTCGCGAGCGAAACCCGGGTGCAGCTCGACCGCGAATCGAAGTTCCTCGGCTGGGAAATTCCCTGTCTCGGTCTGCCGGCACGTCAGGAAGCCTTCGAGACCGGCCGGCTGCGTCTGAATCTGGAACTGTGGTGCGACGACACGCCGCTGCTGATCGATCGCATGCGCCTGGACGGCGAGGGCGATGCGCGTACCGCGCGCTGGGGACTGAACGGCTTCGAGGCCGTCGGCACGCTCGTGGCATTTCCTGCGGATCGCGCCGCGCTGGAACTCGCACGCAGTGTCAACGCAG
>CAYWHG010000013.1:0-7330 GCA_964457865.1 uncultured Steroidobacter sp. | reverse complement strand
GTGGCATTTCCTGCGGATCGCGCCGCGCTGGAACTCGCACGCAGTGTCAACGCAGAAGCCGTGGAATCGGCCGTGACGCTGGTCGATGGCGTGCTGGTCTGTCGTGCCGTCGCTGCACAGGCGGAGCCGATCAAGACACTGTTCATTGCGCTCTGGCAGCAACTGCGACCGCAGCTGCTCGGACGACCCGCGGTGTTGCCGCGGATCTGGGCGACATGACGAAGAGGGCGACTGGCATACTGGTCGCTGGTCTGCTGGCCAGACGATCATCGTTGTATTCGAGAGTGATTCATGGACCTAACGCCGCGAGAAAAAGACAAACTGCTGATCTTCACCGCGGCATTGCTGGCTGAACGCCGCAAGGCGCGCGGTCTGAAGCTCAACTATCCAGAAGCCGTTGCGCTGATTTCGGCGGCGATCATGGAAGGCGCGCGCGACGGTCGTTCGGTGGCCGAACTCATGAGCTACGGAACCACCATCCTCAGCCGCGACGATGTCATGGAGGGCGTGCCCGAAATGATTCCCGACGTACAGGTCGAAGCAACATTCCCGGACGGCACGAAGCTGGTGACGGTTCATCAGCCGATTCCATGAAGACCAAAAGAGAATGGCCGCAAAAAAGCGCAAAAGACACAAAGTGAAGACAAACGTGTTTTTCAGGTTTGTGTTTTTTGCGCCTTTTTGCGGCCATTGTTCTTTCTGCGGCTTGCAGAGGCCCACATGATCCCAGGTGAAGTGTTTACCGAAGCCGGTGAGATCGAGATCAATGTCGGTCGGCCGACGGTTCGCGTGAAGGTCGCGAACACCGGCGACCGGCCGATTCAGGTCGGTTCGCACTATCACTTCTACGAGACCAACGGCGCACTGCGCTTCGATCGCGAGGCGGCGCGCGGTTTTCGGCTCAACATCGCCGCAGGCACGGCCGTACGGTTCGAGCCGGGGCAGGAACGCGAGGTCGAACTGGTGGCCTACGCGGGCGATCGGGTGGTGTATGGCTTCGCCCGGAAAGTCATGGGGAAACTGTGATGGCGAAGATCGGGCGACGCGCCTATGCCGAGATGTATGGACCGACGGTCGGCGACCGGGTGCGACTTGCCGATACGGAACTGATCATCGAAGTTGAACGTGATCTCACGATCTACGGCGAGGAGGTCAAGTTCGGCGGCGGCAAGGTGATCCGCGACGGTATGGGCCAGAGCCAGCGTGTCTCGGCCGACGTCGTCGACACCATCATCACGAATGCGCTGATCGTGGATCACTGGGGCATCGTCAAGGCGGATATCGGACTCAAGAACGGTCGCATCGTCGGCATCGGCAAGGGCGGCAATCCTGATGTGCAGCCGGGCGTGAACATCGTCATCGGCGCCGCCACGGAAGTGATCGCGGGAGAAGGATTGATCGCGACGCCGGGCGCCATCGATGCGCACATTCATTTCATCTGCCCGCAACAGATCGAAGAGGCCATGATGTCGGGCGTCACCACCATGATCGGCGGCGGCACCGGACCGGCAGCGGGTACCAGCGCGACGACCTGTACGCCAGGACCGTGGTTCATCGAGCGCATGTATCAGGCGATCGAGGACCTGCCGATGAATTTCGGATTGCTCGGCAAGGGCAATGCGAGCCTGCATGCGCCGATTGCCGAGCAGGTCGAAGCGGGCGTCATGGGACTCAAGTTGCACGAGGACTGGGGCACGACGCCAGCGGCCATCGATGCGTGCCTGTCGGTGGCCGACAAGTACGACATCCAGGTGGCGATCCACACCGACACGCTCAACGAATCAGGATTTCTCGAAGACACGCTTGCGGCGTTCAAGGGCCGCACGATTCACACGTATCACACCGAAGGCGCGGGAGGCGGGCACGCACCCGACATCATCCGCGCCTGCGGCGAAGCCAACGTGCTGCCGTCGTCCACGAACCCGACGCGGCCGTACACGGTGAATACGGTCGACGAGCACCTGGACATGCTCATGGTGTGTCACCACCTCGATCCTGGCATTGCCGAGGACGTGGCCTTCGCCGAATCGCGCATCCGGCGCGAAACCATCGCCGCCGAGGACATCCTGCACGACCTGGGCGCCTTCTCGATGATCTCGTCCGATTCGCAGGCCATGGGCCGCATCGGCGAAGTCATCACCCGCACCTGGCAGACGGCGCACAAGATGAAGGTGCAGCGTGGGGCGCTGCCCGAGGATTCATCGCGCAACGACAATTTCCGGGTGCGGCGCTACATCGCCAAGTACGCGATCAATCCCGCGATCACGCATGGCATCGCGCATGAAGTCGGTTCGATCGAAGTCGGCAAGCTCGCCGACATCGTGCTGTGGAAGCCGGCATTCTTCGGCGCCAAGACGGCGCTGATCATCAAGGGCGGCATGATCGTGGCGGCACCGATGGGCGATCCGAACGCCTCGATCCCGACGCCGCAGCCGGTGCACTACCGGCCGATGTTCGGCGCGCTGGGCGGCGCACGTGCCGCGACCTGCGTGAGCTTCGTGTCGCAGGCCGGGCTCGACAGCGGCATGGCACAACGACTCGGCCTGAAGAAGCGTCTGGTGGCGGTCGCCCATACGCGCAATCTGCGCAAGCGCGACCTGATCCTAAACGACTACCAGCCAACGATCGAAGTCGATTCCCAGACCTACCAGGTGCGCGCGGACGGTCAGGTGCTGACCTGCGAACCGGCAACGAAGCTGCCGCTGACCCAGCGATATTTCCTGTTCTGATATCGTGATCGCATGTTGAGTGCATCGAAAAAACTTGCCGAAAGGCGCGCGGCGGATCTGCAGCTGCGGCTGCCGTTCGACCTGCGCAGCCGGAGCCGGTTGCGAACCACGCTGGAGAGCGGCGAGGACATCGGTCTGTTTCTGGAGCGCGGCTCGGTGCTGCGCGGTGGCGACCAGCTTGTCTGCGACGATGGCCGTATCGTCGAAGTCGTTGCGGCGCCGGAAACCGTCTCGACCGTTCGTTCGGCGGATCCGCTGCTGTTGCTGCGCGCCGCCTATCACCTCGGCAATCGTCATGTGGCGCTGCAGGTCGGCGACGGCTGGGTGCGATACCAGCATGACTATGTGCTCGACGACATGGTGCGCGGTCTGGGGTTGACGGTGACCGTCGAGCAGGCGCCCTTCGAGCCCGAGGCCGGTGCCTACGGCGCACACTCCCACGACCACGGTGGACAGCACGCCATCATCCGCGGTGTCGCACGCGCTCGCGATTGAGCGTCATGGCCACCGATCATGCCCACTGATTTGGGGTTGTTGCGGCTCCTGCACCTGGCCAGCCCGGCGCTGCCGGTCGGTGCATTTCATTTCTCGCAGGGACTGGAGTACGCGATCGAAGCCGGCTGGGTGCGCGACGAAGCGGACACGCTCGAATGGATCGGCGGACTGGCGGCCGGATCGCTCGGCATGCTGGATCTGCCGGTGCTGGTCAGGCTGCTGCGGGCGCATGAATCGAAGCATCGCGACGAAGTAGTGCGATGGAATGCGCTGCTCATCGCGGCGCGCGAGACCGAGGAGCTGCGTGCGGAAGATCGTCACATGGGATCGGCGCTGGTGAAGATCCTGCGTGAGATCGATGCGCCGGTGCTCGAATGCGTGCCCGAACAACCGGGTTACGCCGCCGTGTTCGCCGCCGCCTGCGCCTGCTGGCAGGTCACGCCCGAGGAAACATTACAGGCCTATGCCTGGGCCTGGACAGAGAACCAGGTGCTGGCCGCGGTCAAGCTGGTGCCGCTGGGTCAGAGCGCCGGCCAGCGCATCCTGCACGCATTGATTCCACGCCTGGCAGCGGCGAGCGAGCGGGCGCTGACGCTGCGTGACGAAGACATCGGTTATTGCACGGTGATGCAGTCGGTCGCGAGTGCGCGACATGAGACCCAGTACACGCGGCTGTTCAGATCGTGAACGGGCTGTCGGGTACTGCGCGCTGGGGCTGCTGGCCAGAAAAGAAGGGCAGGCGTCTGTCTTTAAATCTCTGGCCAGTAGCCCAGCAGTCCAGCGCCCAGCAGCCCCGGCCTCCAGCAGCCCCGCTCTTCTTTGGTTATGATCCGGCCATGAATCAAGATCTGGGAAAATTGCGTCGCCGACCGTTCTTCCTGCCCCTGGTTTTCCCCGTCCTGGTGTTCATCGCAGTGGTCGCGGCAGCAGCCTGGCTGTTCGATGCCCGGGCGACCACGGTGATCGTGGTCGTGCGTCATGCGGAGATGGAGATCGGCACGGATCCGGATCCGGGTCTCAGCGTCGACGGTCGCGAACGCGCCGCACGCCTGGCGAAGATGCTGTCCCAGGCACGTCCGGTGCGCGGCATCGATGCGATCTTCACCTCTGAGCTGAAGCGATCGCAGCAGACGGTCACGCCGCTTGCGGAAACGCTGGCGCTGCCCCTGAGCGTCGTGCCCTCGGCGCGCTGGAACGAACTGCCGAAGCGCATCCTGCGCGGTCATCGCGGGGAATACGTGCTCGTCTCCGGCAATACAAGCACGATTCCGATCCTGGTCGAAGCGCTGAGCGGCCAGAAGGTCGACCTGCGCGAGGACGAATACGACGCCATGTTCATCCTGTTCGTGCCGCAGATCTCCAAGACCAAGGTCATGCGGCTGCGTTACTGACCACTGACTTGGCTTGCCAGTCCGGTCTCCGATACAATCCGCCGCCTCTTCGCATCGGTGGGGCTGTAGCTCAGCTGGGAGAGCGCGTCGTTCGCAATGACGAGGTCGGGAGTTCGATCCTCCCCAGCTCCACCAACTTTCCTCGAATCGCCGTCGCCCCCGTAGCCCAGTGGATAGAGCGGTCGCCTCCTAAGCGACAGGTCGCAGGTTCGATTCCTGCCGGGGGCGCCATCTGACTATTTTCGCGGTCCGCGCCTGTCCAGCGATTCTCTCAACCATCTGAAATCACTCGATTTTGTTGGTCCGCGCCACGCCAGCATCGACCCCAACCCGACGCAGCAACTGGCGGGCATATTTGTCAGCGAGCGCAACGACAATGCAGAGGTGTCGCCGGCGGCGTGAGCGCTGCGGCTCAGGCGGCTTGTTCGACGAGGCGCTGCTGCTCGCAGATCAGATCTGCAAGAGACAGAAGCCCGGCGCACTCATGGTCAGTGAGCGCTGTCTTCGTACATCCACCAGCAATGCGGCATGCAACTCCTCCATGCATGGATCTCGCATCGCTCATCTCGGCGATCCTGGTCGCCAGCATCCGGTTGCATTTCTTCGATACCACGTTGCACATGAATCACGTCGGTCCGAGTGTTCACCCGGTTGACGCACGTTTGACGAAAGGTCAGGAGATGGGATGGTTCGAGCAGGACTCGACCATCATTGTCGTGGCGCCGCGCGCAGTGGAACTGCTCGATACGTCCAAGGATGGAGTTGTCAACGACGTTGCAGCCCGCGGCGCACGGCAGCCCCAACCTGGGCCGTACGCGGCATTTCGGTGCAATGAATGCCCGCCGGTTTAACAGTTATTCGATGTGCTGCGGGATTTGCTGGCCTGTCACATTGCTGTCGTGTGAACGGAAGCACGGTCGGCCTTGAAGTGTGAATCCGTTCTCTATCTGGTCTGAGGGGCACTGCGTAGAGTCCCCGCGACTCGCGTCCGCGAGACAACAACCAGAAGCAAGGAGTGAAGGCATGAGCAATCCCTACGATACCGCCAAGGAGCGGATGTCGATCCTGCCGCGCAGCTTACGATTCAAAGGCGAATTGTCGGCCGACGAGGATCTGCTGATTCAGGGCACCATCGAAGGTGTCATCAAGCATACGCAACGTGTCACGGTCGGTCCGGAAGGCAATGTGAAGGCGAGCATCGCCGCACAGGTCATCAAGGTGGAAGGCACGGTGGAGGGCGATCTACATGCGGGCAAGTCCGTCTACGTCGAAGAGACCGGCAACTTGCGTGGCAACATCCACGCGCCGTCGGTATGTCTGGTAGAGGGCTCGCGGTTCAACGGTGCCGTTGACATGGATTCTCGTCAGGAGCAGGCGAGTTCCCGCCCCGACCAGCGCCACCGCATCGCCGGCAACGCCGGCTAAGGCGTCCGTCACGAGTCGAACGTGTCAGTCTTCGATCGCATTTTCAGGAGAGATCGCATGCGCAATGTAATTCTGGACGCTCGTCCGGAGAATGAACTCACCCGGATCCAGCCCCAGCCATCCTTCACTGTGCCTACGCCACGAGCGAATGATCAGAAAGCAGTCGCCGTGCTGGGACCGACCTTGCGGTTCAAGGGCGAATTGAGCGCCGAGGAGGACTTCATCCTGCAGGGCCAGCTCGAAGGATCCATCAACCACACCCAGAGCGTAACGATCGGCACAGAGGGTTCCGTCGTCGGTGACATCCATGCGCGACGCATCACGGTCGACGGCAAGGTCAACGGCGATCTGCACGCGACGGAATGTGTGGTCGTGCAGACAACCGGTCAGCTCACCGGCAACATCTTCGCGCCGCGTGTCGGCATCATCGAAGGTGCATTCTTCAATGGTCGTGTCGAAATGGGCGATGCGGCTGCCGCGAAGAAACTTCCGCGTGATGTGCAGCCGGGCGTGCCGCTGTCATCGGAAGAGACGGAACGGATGCTGGGTGGCGGTGACTGACGTTATCTCGGCGAGTTGCGGTTTTCAGTTGAAGGGCCCACAGAAGTGGGCCCTTTTTCCACCAGCAAGCCCGCAATTCCTCCATGCATGGATCGGCGAGGCTGTACGCCCGCCCGCCAGTGCCGCGTGAGCGGCGGGATGCACGATGGTGCTGAAGCCGAGCGAGATCGCGCCGTTCTCCGCACACGTGATTGCGGAAATTCTCCACGAAGCGGGCGTGCCCAGAGGCGTCTTCAACCTGGTCGACAAGGCGGCGGCCGATACGGTCAAGAAAGTGGCGCTCGAACTGGGCGGCAAGTCGCCCAACATCATTCCGCGCCAGCGTCTCGCGGAAGTCGAAGCGATCGCGGCGGCGGTCGCCGCCACCATCAAGATCGGCGATCCGTCCGATGCGGCGACGGCCGTGGGCCCGCAGGCGAGCGAAATGCAGTGGCGGCGCGTGCAGGTATTGATCGAGAGGGGATTGCAGGAGGGCGCGAAACTCGTGTGCGGCGGACCCGGTCGACCGGCGGGCCTGGAGCGCGGCTACTACACGCGGCCGACCATCTTCAGCAACGTATCGAACACCATGACGATCGCACGCGAGGAAATCTTCGGCCCGGTGCTGTGCATCCTGCCGTACGACACGGAAGAGGAAGCGATCCGGATCGCGAACGACACGCCCTATGGCCTGTCGGCGTATGTGTACGGGCCAAGCGCGGCGGAGGCACGCCGCGTAGGTGCGCGCAT
>CAYWHG010000012.1:32116-58530 GCA_964457865.1 uncultured Steroidobacter sp. | reverse complement strand
CTGCCGCTCGATCTGATCAGGCCGCTGATCGACAAGCCGGAGAAACAGTGATGGTTGTAACGGCGCGACTACTGACTATCAGTGCCACCAATTGGCAGCGGACGAACGCGTATCCGCCTCTCCTCGATGACAACAATGCATCCTTGTTCGAGTGCGCTGGCCACATTAGGCAGGTTAGCCAGCAGGAGCGCTGTTTGCTGTTCTGGTCGTCGCTGAGAAGGACGGCGCAGCAAGATCACCGACGGTTTGGTCTGGGTCCGTAGCGTCAGCAGTGTGCCGAAATCGGTATCCGCCGAGATAAGAATCCGTTCCTCCTGCGCCGCAAGTTCCAGGACTGCCGGATCTGGAGCCGCTTGCATGTTCCAGTCACGAACATGTTTGGCGTCGTGACCTGCCTGTCGCAACCCGTCAGCTACGGCGGGCGACAAGGCGTTGTCAACGAGGAACTTCACGCAGCGGTAACGAGTGGCAACTGGCGTTCACGAACCGCATCGGCGGCGAAATGCAGAGCCTCATCGAGATCCGCGGCTTCCAAGTCCGGGAATGCTTCAAGGATTTCCTTTTGCGTCATGCCATCGGCCACCATCTCAATGACCGTAGCCACCGGAATGCGAAGTGCACGTATGCAAGGGACGCCGCCCATTAGCTGCGGATCGACAGTGATTCGTGCGAATTTCATGACCTTGGATCTCCCGGCGGCGTCTGGCGCAATGCTCATGTCGATGGACAGCCGCCAACGATTCTACTTGGGCAGACCTGATTCGTCGAAGCTAGCCTGCAGTAAGCATGTTCCTGGGAGATGCAGCTGGGATTTACGCAGGAATAGGGGAGCTACTAGGAGGGCAGGGAGGGGCAGCCCTAGCGCCGCCGCTGCAGCCCCAACAGCACCGCGTGGAGTTTCCTGTTGACCTCGTCCGGCGTGATCAGGTCCATGACGCCGGGCTTCTCTATCTTCGTCGTCCAGGGCAGGTCGGCGGCCGGTTTGCCGAGCAGCCGGCGCGCGGCGACATCGTATTTGTCGATGCACCACTGGCGGCTGAGATACGGGCCGCTGCGTGCGGGGTTGGTTGCGGCGTAGAGGCCGACGACTGGCGTGCCCACGGTGGTTGCCATGTGCGCGGGACCGGAATCGGGGCTGAGCAATACCGTGGCGCGTTCCAGCGTGGCGAGAAATTCCAGCAGCGTGTCCTTGCCGATGGCATTCACGCAGGCTTGTTTCATCCGGGTCTCGATCTGCTGGCCGACCTGGCGTTCCAGTTCGCTGCGGCCGCCGCACAGGACGACTTGCATGCCCAGAGAAGCCGAGGCGTAGTCCGCGACCTGCGCATAGTATTCCGCGCGCCAGTTGCGCAGCGGATGGCTCGAACACGGGCTGATGACGAGTGTCGGTACGCCGTCGGGAATCAGTTTGCGCGCGTACTCGTGCGCGGCAGCGGAAATGGGAATGTCCCAGCGCAGCAGCTTCTCGTAGACCTGGAATTTCTCCGCGAAGCCGAACAGTGAATCCATCACATGCTGGTTTGCGGCGGGTCGGATGCGGTTGGTGGTGAACAGCCACTGCAGTTCGCGCGCGCGGTGGCGATCGAAGCCGAGTTTGATTTTCGCGGGGATGACGGTCGACAACAGGCTGGCGCGCAGCGCCAGTTGCATGTGCATCAGGACATCGAACTGGCGGCCGCGCATCGCCGCGCGCAGCGTGCGATACGACTTGAGTTTGCTGCCCTTGTCTACGGGAATGAACTCGATGTCGGGAATGTGGCCGAGCAGCTTCGCCTCGACGCGCCCGATCACCCAGGTGAAGCGCGTCTCGGGCCAGGCGCGTTGCAGCGTGCGGATGACCGCGAGCACATGGCACGTATCGCCGATCGCGGATAGCCGCAGGATGCAGACGGAGCGGGGAACGGTGGTGAAATCGGCAGACATCAGGGCAGGGTGCGGGGCAGATAAGGCAATGGCAGCGGGATTCGGGATAATCTGCCGTGCATCACAGGCAACGCCGCCCCGGTCGTGAGAATTGCGTACCGCATGTCATTTCTGATTCTTGCCCGAATCCCGCGCCCGGCGCCCCGCGCCCTTCCGCCATGGACGTGATCCATGCGCAGGTAGAGGCCGTGGACGGCGGCGGCATCCTATACGACGCTGCGCGAATCCGTAAGGCGGAGCCGCGCTGGTTTTCCCGGTCGTACTGGACCGAGCGCGACGCGCTGACCGAAGTCGCCGGCGGCCGCGGTTCCGTGTGTTTTCTGCAGACCGATACGGGCCGCTGGGTCTGGCGACACTATCGTCGCGGCGGGCTGGTCGCCAGGCTGTTCAAGGACCGCTATCTCTGGACCGGCGAGGCGCGCACGCGCTCCTTTGTGGAATGGCGACTGCTCGCGGAGCTGCAGCGTCGCGGTCTGCCGGTGCCCGCACCCATTGCGGCTGCTTATCGACGTCACGGGCTGGTCTACGAAGCAGACCTGATCACGGCAGAGTTGCCGCCTTCGACGACGCTCGCGCAGGCGCTGGCAGCTCCACTCAGCGCGGATCGCTGGCAGGCAGTGGGCCGCACCGTCGCGCAGTTCCATGCGCAGGGCGTGCAGCACGTCGATCTGAATGCGTACAACATTCTGCTGGGCACCGACGGTGCCGTGTATGTCCTCGACTTCGATCGCGGTCGCCTGCGTGCGCGTGGTACGTGGGAGCAGCGCGTGCTCGCGCGATTGCGACGTTCGCTGGAGAAAGTGAGCGCGCAGCGCGGCGGTCAGTTCGATGCGGCCTGCTGGCGGTCGCTGATGAAGGGCTATGAGGAAGAAGGGGGTAGGGGGTAGTGAACAGGGGATCGACAGAGAGATTCCGACTATCCCCTATCCCCCATCCCCTTCCTCCCGTAGTAGTCCGGATAGTCCGGCGCCAGTCCCTTGAAGCGGCGGTGGATCCACAGGTACTGCGCCGGCACGGCACGCACCTGGGCCTCGATCGCCTGGTTGAAGCGCTCCGCATCGACCACCGGATCGTCGCTGGGAAAGTCTTCCAGCATCGGATGGAGAGTCATGCGGTAGCCCTGCGATCCCGGCAGTCGTTCGGGAAAGTAGGGCAGCACGGCTGCGCCAGTCATGCGTGCCAGACGCGATGTCGCAGTGTTCGTCGCCGCGGGGATGCCGAAGAAGGACACCATCTGCGCACCCTTCTTGCGATAGCTCTGATCCGGCGCGTACCACACCGGCTCGTTCGCCTTCAGGGCGGAGACCAGCGTGCGGATGTCGTCGCGCTTGATCGCACGCCTGGCGCGCCGGCTGCGGTTGCGCATCAGGAACTTTTCCAGCACCAGGTTGCTGGTCGGCCGATACATGATGTTGGTGGGCAGGCGTGCTGCGATGGCACGCGCGCCGATTTCCAGCGTCGTGAAATGCGCGCTCAGCAGCAATGCGCCCTTGCCGCGGGCCAGCGCCGCCTGCAGGTGTTCCTCGCCTTCCAGGCGCGTCAGCTTGAGGATGCGCGTGTCCGGGCTCCACCAGCTGATCGCCGTCTCGAACAGGCCGATGCCGACGCTGCGGAAATGTTCGCGGAGAATCCGCTGGCGTTCCTCGGCGGATTTTTCCGGAAAGCACAGTTCGAGATTGCGCCGCGCGATGCGCACGAACGACAGCGGCAGGATCGCCAGCAGATCGCCGATGCGCCGGCCGAGCCACAGCAGCAGCGGATACGGCAGCGGCTCGAACAGCCGCAGCACGCCGAGCGCGATCCAGGTGGGCCAGTAACGAGGATGAAGGAACTGCGCTGTTGACGGTTGACCGTTGACGGTTGACGGCAAGAAAAAACACTCCGCGTAATTCAGATTCCGATTCTGACCGTCAACGGCCAACCGTCAACGGTCAACCCTTGCGGTACGGATCGAACCCCTCGCGTCTGAACCGCTTGTAGGCCCACAGATACTGTTCGGGGCATTCGCGCACGTGCGCCTCGATCAGTTCGTGGAAGCGCCGCGTGTCGGCGACCGGATCGTCCGAGGGAAACTTGTCGAAGGGTGGATGGATGCGGATGACATAACCGCGATTGTCGGCACGACGCGCGGGGAAATACGGCAGCACCGGCGCTTTCGATATTTTTGCCAGGCGCGAGGTGGCGACATTCGATGCCGCCGGCTGATTGAAAAACGGCACGAGCTCGCTGTTCTTTTCCGTGTAGCGCTGATCCGGCGCGTACCACACGGGCAGATTGTTCTTCAGGTTCTGCAGCAGATCGCGGATCTGGTCCGAGGAGATGGCCTGCACCGTATGACGTCCGCGGCTGCGCCGTGACAGTTCCGCGATCAGGTCATTGCTCGGCGTGAGATACATGATGCTGGTCGGACCGAGCAGCGTCAGACCGCGGGCGCCCATTTCGAGCGTCGTGAAGTGGGCGCTCAGCATCAGGGCGCCGCGTCCCTGGGCCAATGCAGCGGCAAGATGCTCGGCGCCTTCGAAACGGATCAGCCGGCGCAGACGCGCGGCGCTGGCCCACCAGACGAGCCCCGTTTCGTAGAGGGTGCAGCCGAGCGATTCGAAGTGTCGCCGCAGCAGGCGCCGGCGCTGTGCCTGATCAAGGTCAGGCAGGCACAGATCGATGTTGATGGCGGCGACGCGGCGGTCACGGCGGCTGAACAGCCAGGCGAGGCGCCCGGTGGCGCGACCGATGAACATCTGGGCGCGCAGGGGCAGCAGATTGACCAGCCGTACCAGGCCGATACCGAACCAGACGCCCCAATGGCGGGGGCCAAGAAACCGGTACAGCGGCACGCGTTCCGGGTCGGAGTGGGGCCTGCCGTGCCCGGTCCGCGACGATGCGGACGAGGTCGCGGCCACGTTCTGGTCGGGCATGCTCATCGGGGCGCGAATAGTAGTATGGATTCGCAGCCGCGACAGCCTGTAGCCTCCGGGGCCGCATGCTTCGCCTTATCTACACCCTGCTTATATATGTCGCCGCACCGATCGCCTTTGCGGTCCTTTGCTGGCGCGGGGTACGCGATCCCCTGTACCGCGATCGTCGCCGCGAACGGTTCGGCTGGAGTTCCCTGAGACTGCCCGCGCCGGCACTCTGGGTTCATGCGGTGTCCGTGGGCGAGGTGCAGGCTGCCGCCGCACTGATCCGCGAATTGCAGCGCCGGCATCCTGATCGCCCCCTCATCGTGACGACGGCCACGCCCACCGGCGCGCAGCGGGTCAAGGCGCTGTTCGGCGAGACGGTACACCACGCTTATCTGCCCTACGACCTGCCGGGAGCGGTCCGTCGATTCCTGGACCGGATCCAGCCGCAGATCGCCGTCATCCTGGAAACGGAGGTATGGCCCAACCTGTATCGCGAACTGGGGCGCCGTCGCATTCCCATCGTGCTGGCGAGCGCCCGTCTGTCCGAAAAGTCCGTGCGGCGCTTCCGGCGGATTGCCGGCCTGTTTCGCGATGCCCTGAACCAGGATCTGACGATTGCCGCGCAGACCCGGCTCGATGCGGATCGATTCCTCGAAGTGGGGGCGTCGCGGCAGCGGACGCATGTCACCGGCAACATCAAGTTCGATCTCGAGGTTCCTGCCGACGTGCGGATGCGTGGTACGCAGCTGCGCGAGACCCAGTTCCCGGCGCGCTTCGTCTGGGTGGCCGGCAGCACGCATGAAGGCGAAGAGCAGATCCTTCTCGAGGCGCATCGGGAGCTGCTGCGCTCGCAGCCCGAGGCATTGCTCATCCTGGTGCCGCGACATCCGAATCGCTTCGAGCGCGTGCGCCAGTGGCTGGCTGGCGAGCAACTCATCTTCGCTGCGCGATCCCGCGGCGACGCGGCGAATCCTGCGACTCAGGTTCTGCTTGCGGACACCCTGGGCGAATTGCTGATGCTGTACGCCGCCGCCGATGTCGCGTTCGTCGGCGGCAGTCTCGTGCCCATCGGCGGCCACAATCTTCTCGAACCGGCGGCACTCGCACGACCCATCCTCACCGGTCCGCACAATTTCAATGCACCGGACATCGCGCGTCTGTTGTTCGACAGTGGTGCAGCGCTGCAGGTGGACTCCGCATCCTCGCTGGCGCAGACGCTGCGCGAGCTGCAGGCAGATCCGGCACGGCGGGAACGCCTCGGTCGCGCCGCACGTTCGATCGTTGAAAACAATCGTGGCGCACTCGACCGACTGATGGCGCTTGTCGAGTTGCAATTGCGCCAATAGATGCATGACCCGTGCGTTCGGCGAAGGAATCTCTGATTTATTCCGTCGTCCCCGCGAAGGCGGGGAGCCATCTTCCTGATGCAGATGGATTCTCCCGCGGGATTTCCTTCGGTCACCGCCTTCGCGGGAATGACGAACAAGACCTTCCCCAACGCGTGCATTGCATGCACCTTCGTTGACGACTGCGTGAGCGTCCAGGCACTGCGTCAGCGCACGTTGTCATGATGCAGAGCCGTTCATCTCCTGTCGGATAACGGCGCGAGCAGTTGTTTTCAGCAGCACCGCGAACGTCGCCACGGTTTGCCGCAAGGTCGCCAGGCAGTAACAAAACCGCAGCATCTTCCCGGCCTTAGGTCATCTGGTCCGAGTTCTTTCGTATACAGCCGCGATCGATGTCACGCACTGCACAGGCACGTTGCGGACAGGCCACGACAGTCTCTGGCACGCAACGTGCTTATACAGCCGTGGGGATGGATGTTGAGTGCTGTTTGATGAGCGTCAGATCCGACAACGTCTTGGCGGACGAGGTCTCGTTTCGGGTTGATCCGGGGTGCGAAGCACTATCGGTTCACGAAACCATTCGTCGCTACCACGACTCCTTGATCCGCTTCCTGCGGCAACGCCTGCGCGTGAAAGAAGACGCGGCCGACGTGGCGCAGGAGGCTTATATCCGCATGATGCAGTACGAGGGGTCGCGGCAGATCCAGTCGCCCTCGTCGATGCTGTTCCGGATTGCCATCAATGTGGCCAACGACCTGGGTAGGGCAGAGCAGTCGCGCCGCGTCTCTGACCAGACGCCCATCGACGGCCTCGAACTGGCCTGCGATCAGCCGCCCGTCGAACGGGAAATCGCGGCGGAACAGGACCTTGAACTGCTGTACGAGGCCATCGAACACCTGCCGCCGAAGTGCCGCAACGTGTTCCTTCTCAGCCGCGTGCAACACATGACATACCCGCAGATTGCGGCGCATTGCCGCATCTCCGTGAAGATGGTCGAGAAACATATCAGTCATGCACTGGCAATCTGCATGAAGAAGGTAGGGGGAGGCTGAGCGCATTCGTCTTGGCCGCATGGAGTCAATGAAACAAGAACGCACCTTGCAAGAGGCGGCGCGTAGATATGCGCGGCTGCATGCCGACGATTGCACGCAATCGGAGCGTGACGATGCCGATCGCTGGCTGGCCGAGGATGCCAGCCATCGCCAGGCCTATGCCCTGGCGCAGCAGGTAACTGCCGGTGTGACGCGCATGACGGCAGACGAGCGCATGAATCAGAAGCTGCGTGCGCTGGCCGATGAGGCGTTTGCGACGTACGCAACGCCCGCGCCGCGCATCCGGCCGCGCCCGCGGCAGATTGCGGCGGGCCTTGCCGCGAGTATCGCGGTGGTAGCGATCGCCTGGACTGCCTACCCGCGACTGTCGGTCGAGACGCCCTCCGTTGCCTATGTCACCCACAGCGACGAACGACGCACGGTGACGCTCGATGACGGCTCGCAGGTCGAGCTGGACGTCGGCACGCGCATTGAAGTGCGCATGAGCCGGGATCGTCGTCGCGTCGAACTGCTGGCCGGTCGTGCGCTGTTCGACGTGGCTCATGATTCGGGCCGTCCGTTTTCCGTCACTGCCTCCGGTGCACGCACGACGGCGCTCGGTACGAAGTTTCAGGTGCAACGCGACGACGGTCGTGTCGTCGTCACGTTGGCCGAGGGTTCCGTGGCGATCGATCGCGATCAGGGCGAGGCAGGTACGGCTTCCTGGCAGGAGCGCCTGGCGCCGGGCGAGCAGCTCACCATCGATGCCGCGACCGCAGAACGCTCGCGGCATTTCGTCGATGCCCAGATCGTCACCAGCTGGACGCATGGTCGTCACGTCTTCCGCGGCACACCGCTCCACGAAGCGCTGGACGAAGTGAATCGCTATGCCACACGAAAAGTACGTCTGGGCGATCCGACGCTGGCCGATCTGCCGGTGGCAGGCAATTTCATCGCCGGGGACAGTCAGGTCGTCGTCGAGGCATTCGCAGCATTGCTGCCGTTGCGCATCGTCGACGGCGGCACCGAGATCATCGTGGTTCGACGCTACGGAGAATGACCCTGCCGGCGAATCTCCAATAGCAGGACGCCATGAGTTACGTCGCACCAAGCATCCATGAGTTTCCATTCCTGGCAGGATGGCCCTCGACGCGGTGCCGGATCCTGCAACCTGCGTCAACCCTACGATAGCTCGTCGCGTTCGCGCGGCGTCCTTGCCACGTTGCTGCTGATTGTCTGTGCCGGTTCGGCCGGTGCAGCCACTGCCCCCGTCAGATTCAATATCCAGGCGCAGTGTCTTGCCGATGCGCTCGATCGCTTCGGCGAACAGAGCGGGCTGCAGGTCATTTACGAACAGACCGCGCTCGAATGCCTGGACACGCCGACAGTGCAGGGACAGATGCCGGCCGATCAGGCCCTGCGGCAACTGCTGTCGGATTCCGGATTGCAGTGGCAATACGTCAACGATCACACCATTGTCGTGCGCAGAAACGGACCGGCGCATGACAGTCCGCGCAACGCGGGCGTCGTCGTGAACGCCGGCACGCCGGCTCGCTCCTCCAGTGCGGTGACCCGGCTCAGCGTCATCGAAGTGAATGCGGATCCGCGGCGCGTTCTGCCCAATGCTGCCAGCGAATCGGCTTTCGGCTTTGCCAAGCCACTGCTCGAAACTCCGCGTTCGGTTTCGTTCATCAGCGAGGAGACCATCGACCTGTTCGGCCTGTCGGCGGTCGAGGACCTGGCCCGGATGGTGCCCGGTGTTTTCACCACCACGCGTTTCGGCATCCAAGGCGCCGTCGACGTCAGGGCCGTGCCGGCCGATACCTTCTTTCGCGGCATGCGTCGACTGAGTCTGCAGGGCAACGGTCGCAGCGTGCTCGCGGCGATGGACACCATCGAGATCGTCGGCGGTCCCGCCTCGCCGATCTACGGGATGGGCAAGATCGGCGGCTACACCAACATGGTGCCGAAGTCCGGGCGCGCGCAAAGCGGCGGCTACCTGGAGGACGTGGAAGGTTTCGTGCAGGTTATCGGCGGTCAGTACCAGCGCCGCGAACTCTCGATCGGCGTGGGCGGACCGCTGCGCGCGCTGGAGCGCTACGACAAACGCGGCGGCTACTACATCTATGGCCTGGGCGAGGATTCCGATACCTACGCCAGGGGAGTGCCCATCAAGCAGCAAGTGCTGCAGGCCGCAGTGAGCATCGACGACTTCGTCGGACCGTTCCGTCTTGAGACGGGCGCGAATTACCAGATTTCGCGCACGGCGGGCGCACTCACGGGCCGGTTCACGCAGGATCTGGTGGACAGCGGCCGATACATCCGCGGCACGCCGCTGATCGCCCTCGATGCCAACGGCAATGGGCGCATCGGCTATCTGGAGATGCAGCACGGTTCGCCCGTCACCGGCAATCTCAGTGTGAACAGTCAGCCGCTGATCCAGACCTGGAATTGGCCTCGCGATGCGAACGGACGGCCGCTGCCGATGGATCAGTTTCCCGTGGTCCAGGGCATTCCGCAGGCGATGTACGACTATCTCGTCGCGCATCCCGAAGCGGATCCCACCGGCCTGTTGCGTGCGCAGGGCGTCGGCGGACCGCTGCCGCAGTCGGGTGTCGTGCCCATCGGCATGATGCTGGATCCGCGAACGGTGGGTTACGACACCATCGATCTGCGTCGCGCCGGTGCCTTCGAAAAAGAACTCGAGGCCCGCTTTGCGACGCTGTACTTCGATCTCGTCTTCGACGCCGATCCCGACTTCACTCTCAAGAACCAGCTGTTCTTCGATCGCATGGATCAATGGAAGAACTCCAACCAGCCCTTCGTGCAGGAGCAGGACGTCTACGTCATCGAGGACAAGTTCACGATCACGCGACGCTTCAGTAGCCTGCCATCATGGCTGCGCGTGAATGCGCTCGCGTCCGTCAATGTGCGCAATACCGTGGCCGAAGGAGCAACGGCCGGCATGGACTTCAGTTCGCATCGCAGCGATGTCATGGCCGAGACGTGGCGCGACGCAACCGGCGGAATGACGCCGAACACCACTTTCGAAAGCCCGCTCGACAATCCCGATCTGCTCGACGACGGTTATCCGTGGGGCACCATCTATCGGACCGAGTTTTCCGAGATGGGTGTCGGCGTGCTGTTCGACATCGATCTGTGGACAAACTGGAATCTGCTGATCGGCGGCCGCTTCGATCGCTCGCATGCCGAGAACATCGACTATGCGGAGAGTTTCAATCCGACCACGGGGACTTCCGACAATCCGGGCGCGTACTTCGGCGCCGATGCATGTGCTGCGGCATGGGACGACGGCGCGTCATGGAGCGTGAGTCTGTCCTATGCGATCACGCCCAACATCCGTCCCTACGTGACTGCCGCGCGCTCGAGCATCGTGCTGGATGGCAACAACAACGCGCTGACCAATGCCGTGATCCAGGCCGGTCACGTGGGATCCTCGCGGCTCGACGAAGTCGGCATCAAGGCGAGTCTCTTCGACGAGAAGCTGTTCATTGCCACTGCCGCGTACGAGCAGGCGCGTCTCGGTGTGGACAACGACGATCCTGCGGCACTGCTCTATGCCTATCCGACCGCGACGCGCGCACGCGGACTGACCGCGGAAGTCAAATGGGTGCCGACCCCGAATCTGTTCCTGTCGCTGTTCGCCATGCACCAGGTCACCCGCTATGACCCGAACTACACCAGCGTCCAGCTGGTGGACGCACGCACACTCGGTTTCCAGGACATCGTCGATGCACAGGGCAATGTCATCTATCCCGCCGAAGCCTTTCTCTACGGCGGCCGCAGCCGCATCGTCCTGCCGGCGGACATGTCGCAGTATTCCCGCAAGGAAGGCAACCCGGAGGACCAGCTCGGTTTCAGCACGAGCTATCAGTGGCACAACGGCATCGGCCTCTCGTTGAGCGGCAACTACTTCTCGGATACCTGCACTGGCCGACTGTGCACGGTCCGCATCCCGCAGAGCTTTCTCGCGAACGCCGGAATCTTTCTCAGTCACGGTCGCTGGATGTTCAAGCTCGATGTCAGCAACCTGTTCGACGAACGCTACTTCCGTGCCCGCACCGGCGAGACGCTCGGCAATCCTCTCGCGCAGGCGTTGCCGGACCGGCGCTGGCAGTTTGCGGTGAAGGCGGAGTTCTAAGCATCCTTGCGCACGATGTTCGACGCCCAGGTAGGGTAGGACTGCGCACTCTGCGTCTCAATCCTCGAACTCGATTCGTCGTCGAGTCCCAATCAGCAGTATCGGGGAGCAAGTATGCACAGTGCAGAGGCGCGTGGCGGTTCGTTAGGCATTCGGCGAGCGATCTCGATTGCGTTGGCCATGGCATCCGTATCGATGGTTCCGGAAATATCCGGCGTTCAAGCCGCCGAAGGCTCTGACAGAGCAACGTCCGAAGCCGAGACAAAGGGAGATGTGACAGAGCTGAGCGACATCAGCGTGACAGAAGATCCGCTCCGCGCGATATCAAACGAACCCAGCGCATCCTCGTTCGGCTTTGCAAAGCCGCTGCTCGAAACTCCGCGCGCCGTTTCTTTCGTATCTGAAGAACAGATCACATTGCTCGGCATCTCAACGGCCGACGACCTCACGCGTGTCGTGCCTGGCGTCTTCACGCAGCGGCGCTGGGGATTGCAAGGCGGCGTCGATGTTCGCGGCGTCTCGGCCGACATGTACTTCCGCGGCATGAAGCGGCTGAGCATGCAAGGTCACGCCCGCACGTCGTTCACCGGCATGGACGCAATCGAAGTCGTCAAGGGTCCGCCATCGCCCATCTACGGCATGGGTCGCATGGGCGGTTACACGAACATGTATCCGAAAGCAGGGCGCGCCAAGACGGGCACCTATTTGCCGGACGCGCAGGGCTTTGCGCAAGTTCTGGTCGGTTCGTGGGATCGATCCGAAGTGTCCTTCGGGCTAGGCGGCCCTTTGAGTATCGCCGATAGACCCGGCGGCTACTACGTCTACGGCGTTTACGAAGACACGCCGGAAACATGGATGGAGCAAGTGCATGCCAAGCAGAAGATTCTGCAAGGCGCCACCAGCATCGACAATGTGATCGGACCGTTCCGCCTCGAGACCGGCGGTCAGTATCAGAACTCGAATACGGCGGGCGCTTACCTGACACGAACGTCTCAAGCCCTGGTCGACAGCGGCCTCTATGTTCGTGGCGTGCCACTCGTGAATCTCGATAGCAACGGCGATGGTCAGATCGGATTCTTGGAAACGCATCTGAACTCGCCGGTGCGCGGTAATGTGACGTCCACCAATCGACCCTTGAGCCAGCGGTTCCGCTGGCCCACTGATCCTGCAACCGGCCAACCTGTTGCGTTCGACGGTGGTTTCGCAGGGGTGCCTGGCATTCCACAGACGATGCTGGACTATTTGAATGCGCATCCGGAGATCAATTGTCGAGCCGCGGACGTGATGCGGTCCATGCCTGCCGGTGGGCCGGTGCCGACAAGCGGTCAGCTGCCGGTCGGCTTCGTGCTCGATCCTTGCTCGGTCGGCTACGACACGGTGAACCCACGGCGCGGCGCGTATGAAAAAGAGCAGGATGCGCAGCTCACGTTGCTGTATGTGGATCTGGTGTATGACACCAATCCGGATTTCACGGTCAAGAATCAATTGTTCTATGACCGCTTGGAGACGTTCAAGAACTCGCAGCTCCCCTACGGCGAGCGCCAGTCGATCTGGGCCCTCGAGGATAAATTCACCGTCACCAAGCGCATACCCGATGAGGTGCTCCCGAGTTGGCTGCGCGTGAACGGATTGGCGTCGATCAATCATCGCATCACGAGCGCATACGCGGCCGACGGTGGCGGCGACTACGATTATCGCAACGACATCATGGCTGGCGACGGTACGTTGATACCCAACGCGAGCTTCTGGAACAACTTGGAGAACCAAACGTACGAAACAGGCGCTCCCAAGACGAGCATCGAACGCAGCAAGTACTCGGAGACCGGTATCGGCGTGATGTTCGACATCGATGTGTTCACCAAGACCAACATCGTCCTTGGCGGTCGCATGGATTGGGCCGATGGCAAGAACGAGGAATTCGACCGCTTCAGCGAGTTCTGCTCGGCTAGCGCGCCCTGTACGTCCAGCTCCGCATTCGTCGGTGAGTACTTGCCGTATGAGAAAACGAAAGGATCCGACGACGGCCTATCGTGGAGCGTCGCCATCTCTCATCAGTTGCCGTGGGGCCTGCGGCCGTATGCAACGATGGCTACCGCGAGCGCAGTGTTGGATGGCGCAAACAACATTCTGAGTGCCAGTTCGATCGATGCACCCGGCGGCTTCATCGGTGAATCCGAACTCAAGGAGGTCGGGCTCAAGGCGACGTTGTTCGGGGGCAAGCTGCTGTTCACCACCGCTGCCTACGAACAATCGCGTACCGACTTGTCGAACAACCCTGACGATCCAACCGCCGGCGCAGACGTGACGAGTTCCGAAGCGCGTGGCGTCGAGGTCGAGTTCAAGTGGGTGCCGACGAAAGACATCTTCCTTCAGGCCTATGCGCTGTTCCAAGAAATCGAATACATCTTCGCGACCAGTGCCAATATCGAGCTGACCGGCGCTCAGCTCGGCTTCATGGATGTCGTCGATCCAGTCACCGGCGAGGTGCTGTATCCCGCCGACGCATTCATCTACGGCGGTCGCAACACCGTGACTCTGCCGGCGGAATTTCGCTCACAGTACATCACGCGCAACGGCAATCCGGAAACGCAGGTCGGATTCAACGGCAGTTGGCAGATCACCAAGAACTTCGGCGTGAATGTCGGCGCCAATTGGTTCTCGGAGACGCCCGTGACTCGAATCTCAACGATCACGCTGCCCGAGACGACCGTGTTCAATGCCGGCTTGAGCTGGACCGGAGGAAACTGGCACGTGCAATTGAGCGGTACGAATCTGGGAGACGAGCAGTACTACCGTTCGCGCAACGGCGATACGCGCACGTTGCTGCTGAGCTCGATGCCGGGACGGGCGTGGGCGCTGACACTCAAGCACGATTTCCGCTAAGTCCGCGTCCAGGAAACTACAACCAGCACGCAAGTGGAGCGCGGCGTTATTGCTCGCTCCACTTGCGTAAACGATCGCTCCCGCTATCGACGTCGTGAGGCACTCCCACATGCACAATCGTTTTGCGTCGCGCTTCGCGTCCGGGATCGCCCTCTCTTTAGCTTTATCCGTGGCACCCTCGTTGTCGCAGGCGGCTACTTTCGATCTACAAAGCGCGACGATCGAGGATATCAACCGAGCCTTTGATTCCGGCGCGCTGACATCGGAAAAGTTGGTTCAGTTGTATTTGAATAGAATCGAGGCGTTCGACAAAAAAGGACCGAAGATCAACTCGATCATCACGCTGCAGCCGAATGCACTGGAGTTGGCGCGCGCGCTGGATGCGGAGCGCAAGGCGAAAGGTCCGCGCAGCAAATTGCACGGCGTGCCGGTAGTGCTGAAGGATCTTTTCGATACCAAGGACATGCCGACTTCGGCCGGCTTTCTACCGATGAAGAATTCGCAGCCTCTCTACGATGCGACTGTCGTGGCGCGACTGCGTGACGCCGGCGCAGTGATCCTTGCGAAAGTGAACATGAGCGACTGGTTTGGAGTACCGAAACGAGGCGACCAGAGCACGGTTCTTGGCCGCACGTCGAATCCATACAACCTCGATCTCACGCCAGGGGGATCCAGCGGTGGTACGGGTGCGGCGCTTGCGGCTGGCTTTGCTCAGATCGGCCTCGGCTCCGAGACAGGCGTGTCCATTCGCAATCCAACCGCCAATAACAGCGTAGTGGGCCTCGCGCCCACTCGCGGGTTGATCTCTCGCAGCGGCCAAGTCATGACCTCGTTCACGCAAGAGCGCGCGGGTCCGATGGCGCGCTCGGTGTACGACGTGGCGGCGCTCACGGACATCGTCGCGGGATTCGATGCGGAAGATCTGCTGACGATCGTCGCGCCGGGGAAGATGCCGGAGCAATCCTATACCTCGTTCCTGGACAAGAATGGATTGCGCGGCGCGCGCGTGGGCGTGTTTCGCGATCTTTTTCGCAAAGGCCAGAAACACGCTGAAGGCGTCGCCTTGGTCGAGAAGGCGATCGCTCAGATGAAACAGGCAGGCGCCGTGATCGTCGATCCGGTATCGACCGGTATCGACTTGTTTCCGTTGCTCGAGGAAACGCGCACGAACTACTACGAGGGCCAGTTTTCGTACAACCTGTACTTTCGACGGTTGGGTCCCAACGCCGTCATTCACGACATGGACGAACTCATCGCCAAAGGCGGCGACCTCGTGAAGCCGAACACCGTCAAGGCTTATCTGGAATTCAACTCGCTCACGCATCATCCGGACTTTCTCGCGCGCCGCGATACGCAAGAGACGCTCAAGGACGCCGTCGTGGAGTTGATGAACAAGTACCGCTTGGACGTGCTCGTGCATCCTTTCAAATCATTGCCGCCCGAAGGGCATACGGAACGGATGGAGGAAAAGGACAATCCATTGAGCTCCGTGACTGGTCTGCCCGCCGTGCTGGTGCCTGCCGGTTATACGGCGAAGGAGAACGGCCCGATCGCGGTCGAGTTCCTCGGGCGACCGTTCAGCGAGCCGACGCTCTTCAAAGTGGCTTATGCGTACGAGCAACTCTCGAAGAATCGCAAGACGCCTGCGACGACGCCGGCGCTACCGGGTGAAGCTTTCGAATACTGACGTCCGACGCCACGCCAACACCACCCCAATACCACTATGAGCCGCAACAAATGGCTGCGTCCGAGTGCCGCGGCGGTCATCGCCTCCACCGCCTTCGCTCTTGGTCAGCCGGCGGCGCTTGCAGCCAATTTCGACTTATCCACCGCGACCATCGCAGACATCAATGCTGCCTTTGACGCGGACGCACTGACGTCCGAGAAGCTCGTGCAGCTTTACTTGAAGCGCGTCGAGGCTTACGACGAGCGCGGCCCTAAGCTCAATGCCCTCATCACAGTCAATCCCCAAGCGTTGGCGACGGCGCAAGCACTTGACGCTGAGCGCAAGGCAAGCGGGCCACGCTCGCCGCTGCACGGCATCCCGGTCATCTTGAAAGACAACTACGACACGACCGACATGCCGACGACCGCCGGCTCGGTCTTTCTCGCCGGATCGATTCCGCGTCGAGATTCCTTCATGGTTGCGCAGCTGCGCGCGGCTGGGGCCGTCATTCTCGCGAAATCGAATACCAGTGAGTTTGCCTCGAGCGGCCGCTCGAACGGCTTCAGCTCGTTGGGCGGTCAAACGTTGAATCCGCACGACCTCACTCGCGGTCCCGCAGGTTCCAGCGGCGGCTCGGGTGCTGCGTTGGCAGCCTGGTATGCACCCGTCGCGCTCGGCACCGACACTGGCGGCTCGATACGCGGACCCTGCGCGGCAAACGGCCTTGCGTGCATCAAGCCCACGCACGGACTGTTGAGTCGCGCCGGCATCGTCCCATTGTCGTTGTCGTTCGATACTGGCGGACCAATGGCGCGCAACGTGTACGACGTTGCCGTATCGCTCGGCGTCATGACGGGAATCGATCCTGAGGATCCGGCCACCGCAAAGAGTCTGGGTCTCTTTCATCGTGACTACACCGTTTTCCTGCAGCGTGACGCGCTCGCCGGCGCCACTCTCGGTGTGCTCACCGACTATGCGGGCTCCGATCCGGAGACCAAACGCATCTTTGCTGCGTCGGTCGAGAAACTAAAGATGCTGGGCGCCAAGGTTGTCGATATCGAGCTGCCCGCGCACATCAAAGAACGCTCTTCGCTCACGTCCATCATTCGCAACGCCGAGTTCAAAGCACAGATCGCCGATTATCTGGCCACGCTCGACAACCGGTATCCGCGCACGCTCGATGACCTGATCGCTGCGGCAAAGGGCTTCGCCACCTCCGCCACGGTGGGACAGCCCAATCCCGCTCGCTGGGAGTTGTTCGATCGCGAAGCGACGGGCTTGCCGTTGAACGACCCCGTCTATCTCTCAGCTCGCGATCAGGGCACGGCGATGGTTCGCTCGTATCTGTCCGCCACCATGCTGCAACAGCAGCTCGATGCATTCATATACCCGACTGCGCCCATGCCCGCGCGGCCCATCGTGCGCGACTACGAGACCGGCGGCGCAGGCGGAGGAAGCGGCACCAGCTTGGCGAACATCACGGGATTTCCCGATGCCATCGTGCCGGCAGGCGTCACCACCGAGGGCTTGCCGGTCACGCTCTCGTTCCTGGGCGCTGCGTTCAGCGAGCCGCGCATTCTCGGGTTCGCCTATGCATTCGAGCAGGCTACGCATGCTCGAGTCACGCCGAAAACGACGCCGGCGCTTTCCGGCGAGACCATTCGCCATTGAGGATGCTCATGTTGCGACGAACGTTCGGATCCATGCTTCTCGCGGCGGCCGCGCTCGCGCCTCTTGGGGCGATGGCGAGCGCGCCGCTGCCGACTATCAAAGTCTTTACGACGGGCGGCACGATTCAAAGCAAGGGCGCGCATAGGCTCAAGCTGACCAACTACAGCGACGGACGGGTGACGCCGGATGAGTTGCTCGCCGATGTTCCTGAGATCAACACGATTGCCAACGTCGAAGTGGTGGAGATCAGCAACAAGGGCAGCGGCAGCGTCGGCGCCAAGGAGCATCTCGCGCTCGCGAAACAATTGACGGCGGAGCTGGCGCGGCCGGATATCGTCGGCGCCGTCGTTACGCACGGCACCGGCGCGTTGGAGGAGACCGCGTACTTTCTCCAGCTCACCGTGAAGTCCGAAAAGCCCGTCGTCGTCGTCGGCGCGATGCGCCCGTTCACTGCGATCAGCCGTGACGGCCCGTTCAATCTATACAACGCCGTGCGCACCGCGATCACGCCTGAAGCAAAGAACAAGGGCGTCATGGTCGTGCTCAACGACACCATTCATTCGGCCCGGTTCGTGACCAAGAACCATACAGCTCACGTAGAGACCTTCGTCGCCCGCGAGATCGGGCCGCTGGGCTATACCGATTCCGATCGGGTCGTGTTCTATCGCTCGCCGCTGACGCGCCACACGGCACACAGCGAATTCGACGTGAGCACGCTCGATGTGCTACCGCAGGTCGATATCGTCTACGGGTATCAGGAAGCTTCACCCGGGTCGATCGATGGACTCATCAACAGTAAATCCCAAGGCATCGTGCTCAGCAGCAGCTCGGGAACCTATCGCGAAGCCCTGCAGCGTGCGAAGTCGAAGGGCATCGTCATCGTCGAGAGCGATCGCAAGGGCGCGGGACGAGCAACGCTGGACCTGAAAGGACCGGTCGAAGGCGACATCACGGCCGACAATCTCAACGCGCAGAAAGCGCGCATTCTGCTGCGCGTTGCGCTGACGAAGACGCGCGATCCGCTCGAGATTCAGAGGATGTTCAATGAGTACTGATAACGAAGCGGTTGGCGGTTGGTCGTTCGCCCGCATCTTTGCGGCTCTGCGGCATTCGCACATCCATGTGCGGCAGCGGCTAGCGGTTAGAAGCAGCGCGTGCGCTCTCATCGGCGTGCTGTGTACTGGCGCGTTAGCGCAAGAGATTCCCAAACTTCCTCCGCCGGGTCTTGACTCACCGTCGGCGAATCTGCCGCACGTGCGGCTCATCTCTCTGGGCGGGACGATTTCCGGCACGGCGACGGAGCGCCTGAACATCACGAACTATGGCGCTCCGCGGCTCAGCCCGCAGGACTGGATCGATGCGTTGCCGGAGCTTGCGCTCGTCGCGAAGGTCACGCCGGAAGACTTGCGCGAACCTGAAGGAAAGACCAGCAAGCCCATCTCGTTGCATTGGGTGCAAGTGGCCCGGCGCCTGCAGGAGTTGGGCGCGGACGACAGCGTCGACGGCATCGTCGTGACTCATGGCACGAACGTGCTGGCCGAAACCGCGTATTTCATGAACCTCGTCGTCGATATCAGGAAGCCGGTCGTGTTCGTCGGCGCACAACGGCCTTGGACAGGCATCAGCGGCGATGGCCCGCTCAACCTGTACAACGCCGTGCGAGTCGCGGCGACGAAAGAATCGGCCGGCAAGGGCGTGCTGCAAGCGATGAATCAGAACGTTCACGCGGCTCGCGACGTCACCAAGACCAGCGCCTATCGAGTCGACACGTTTCAGGGAGTCGATCTCGGCGTGCTCGGCGTGGCGGACCCGGACATCGTGAAATACTTCACCGAGCCGACCCGGCGCCACACATTCAAGTCCGAGTTCAACGTCAGCACTTTGCCGGCCTCACTGCCGCCGGTCGAAGTGCTCTATGCGTACAGCGACGCGCCGGGATATCTGGTCGATGCAATGGTCGAACGCGGCGTGAAAGGCCTCGTTTTCGACGGTACCGGAGCCGGCTCGCTGACCGCGGAATTTACCGAGGCAGCCAAGCGAGCGCAGGCAAAAGGCGTGGTCGTCGTCGCCACGGCGCGCACTTTCGGCGGACGCGTGCAAGACACGCCGCGGCGCCGCGAAGCAAACATCGTCCCCGGCGACAATCTACCGCCTGAGAAAGCACGGCTGCTGTTGCAGCTCGCGCTGACCAAGACCGCCGATCTGGCCGAGATCACACGCATGTTCAATGAGTATTGATGTTCTGGATGTGACCCGGCCATGAAAAAACTCCGTTTGCTCGGCAGCGTCCTCGGCGCTCTTCTAGCACTGACCGCTGCCGCACGCGTATCGGCGGCGACATTCGATCTGCAGACGGCTACGCTCGCCGATATCCAAGCGGCGATGGATGCGGGCGCGCTGACCTCGGAACGATTGGTGGAGCTGTATCTCGCACGCATCGACGCGTATGACAAAAGAGGACCGAAGGTCAACGCCATGATCACGGTCAACGCGAAAGCGCTCGATGAGGCGCGCGCATTGGACGCCGAGCGCAAGGCGAAAGGGCCGCGCTCGCCTTTGCACGGCGTACCCGTCGTGTTCAAGGATCTGATCGATGTTGCCGGGCTGCCCACGACGGCGGGCTTCAAGCCGTTCGGCGCGCCGGTGCCCCTGCGCGACGCAAGCATCGTTGCGAAGCTGCGCGCCGCGGGCGCGGTGATGCTCGGCAAAGCGTCGACGACCAATTGGTTCGGTCGCGGCTTCGGCGACACGCATCCGATCGGCGCCAGCCTCAATCCGTACAACCTCGACTATTCGCCCGGCGGCTCGAGCAACGGCAGCGGCGTGGCGATGGGGACCTATTTCGCGACGCTCGCAGTGGGAACCGATACGAGCGTATCGGTGCAGAGCCCGTCGTCCAATTGCAGCGTCGTTGGCATGGTGGGGACCTACGGCATGGTCAGTCGCGCAGGCATCGTCCCGCGCGGCGCGACTCAAGATCGTCCCGGACCGATGGGTCGCAGCGTTTACGACGTCGCGGCCATGTTCTCCGTGATGGCGGGCTGGGACGCGGAGGATTTGACTACGTTCAATCCCATGGGCCGCTTCCCGCAGGGCGATTGGTCGCAAGAGCTTGCAACTGCGGACTTGCGCGGCCGACGTATAGGCATCCTGAAGGAGATGATCCCAAGCGGGCCGGCCTATGCAGACGGGTTGGCGATTTTCGAACGAGCGCTCGAAGACATGCGCAAGGCGGGCGCGTACATCGTGCCTGTGTCGATCGGCAATCCGACGCTCAGCAACGAAACGTCGCAGGCGCGCTTGCGTACGGCCGAGTACGAAAAGATTCACTATCAGAATGCGTATCTCGCGCGACTAGGGCCGGCCGCGAAATACCAGACCATGCAGGAGATGATCAGCAAGGTCGGCGCCGACAAATTCTCGAACGGCATGATCTCCGCACTCGAGCTGCCGGCTCCGGGCGCCAGCGCAGATTACGCAGCGCGTTATCGCGCACGGCAGATGTACATCGATCTCATCGGCGACACAATGAAACGGTTCGAGCTCGACGTGCTCGTGCAACCCTTTACGGCTCAGCCGCCGCCGGCGCTCGGCGGTCCGGGCGAGAGCGACGAGCGCCGTCCACCGCGCGATCCGAACGATACGTTCGGCGGCAACACGTTGACGTCGTCGCTCGGACTGCCGGCGGTCGTCGTGCCCGGCGGGTACACACCGGCGAAGAATCTACCCATCGCCATTCAGTTCTTCGGCAAACCTTTCGACGACCTGGAAGTGCTCAAGGTCGCCTATGGATACGAGCAAGTCAGCAAGCGTCGCAAGACGCCGGCGAGCACGCCGCCGCTGTCGGGCGAGAAGTTCGAGTATCCCGGTGCAGAGACGCAGTTGACGGCGCGCTAAGAGCGTGCGAGCGATCAGTGGCTCTCGGCAGCCGATGATCGCTGCAGGTGGGGGCTCTCGCGCAGTGCGCGTCTGCAGTGGGAGAACAACTAGCGCCGCTCATTTCACGGGAGAACATGCGTGTCGACTAACGAAGGCCACCCGTCTGCGCTGTCTGCGACTCATTGCGGAAAATCGATCGACACGAAGAACGCCACGCTGGCGTTAGCGGTGCTGGCTGCTTGCGCCTGTTTCACCGATGTTCATTACACCGTCGCGAGCGCTGCAACACCGGGAACATTCCAAGTGGAAGAGGCGACGATCGCCGACATTCACGCCGCCATCAAGTCGGGCCAAACGACGTGCAAGGGCGTGGTGGAAGCGCACATCGCACGGGCGCGGGCCTATAACGGCGTGTGTACGGCGTTGCTCACCGAGAACGGCGCAAGCATCAAGCCCGGCAAGGGTTACGTGCGCGCCGGCAAGCCATTGGTATTTCCCACCAAGACGGTGAAGGCATCCACTATCTTCCCGGATCTCGACCAATACAAAGGTCTGCCGCTTGAGCTCGGCCGCATGGAGGCGACCGTGTCCGATCCGAGCGTCGTGACGCAAATGGGCATGCGCGTCGGTCTGCCGAATGCCGGTCAGATCAATGCGCTCGAGACCTTGAACATTCGCGGCGAGCGCTCGGTGTCGTGCAAAGGTCAGTTCGACACGCATCCTGCCAGGGGTCCGCTGCCAGCGGGCGCGCCCGCCGCATGCGAAGCATTCCGCCAGCAACCCGATGCGCTCGAGCGTGCCGCCGAGCTGGATGCGCAGTACGGCAGGAATCCCGATCTCGAAGCGCTGCCGATGTATTGCGTGGTGGCGTCATTCAAAGATCCGTACGACACCAAAGACATGCGCACGACAGCGAACAACGACGTCAACTTCGCGATGGATGCGCCGCCGTTCGACTCGACGCTGGTCGAACAGCTGCGCGCCAAGGGCGCGATCATCTACGCAAAATCGAATGCACACGAGTTCAACGCGGGCCCGGGCAATCCGGGCGGCGCCGCGAAAGCGAATTTCAATTGGGTGCAGGGCGGACAGCAAGTCAGCGCTTGGAGCGGGCAAGCCTGCAATCCGTACGACACCGAGCGCGTCGTGCGCGGCTCGAGCGGCGGATCCGGTGCGGCCGTTAGCGCCAACCTTGCCACCATCGGTATCTGCGAACAGTCGTCCGCTTCCTGCCAGGGCCCGGCTTCGCGCAACGGCATCGCGCTCATTCTCACCACCAAGGGAATCATCCCGGACAGCGGCGGCATCGGTAATCAATGGTTCCATGATCGGGCCGGCATTCATGCCCGTTCGTTGAGCGATGCGGTGCTCGTGCTCGATGCGATGAAAGATCCAAAGAAAGGTTATTTCGATTCGCGCGATCCGTTCACGGCGTTGCCGAAAGGGCTGATCCCCGAACAACCGTACGCGAGCTTTACGATTCGCGATGCGGATCTGAAGCAGAATCCGAAACCGCTGCAGGGCGTTCGCGTGGCCCTGTTGCGCGAGCACTTCGCGAAAAAGACGCTGAATCACGTGGCGATCTCGGATCAGATCGACGCGGAAGTCAAAGCGGTGCTGCGCGATCAGCTCGGCGCGCAGCTCGTCGAGACGACCACGCCGGACTACGCGGACGATCCGAGCGTACCGAATCTGACGTACACGTTCGCCGATGCGCTGTCCGAGTTGCTGCCGCGTTTCATGCCGGAAGTGTTCACGCGCAGGAACGACAAGGGCGAGCTGTATTTCGCCGTGCCTGGCCATGACGTGACCTCGTACGAGTACTTGCTGAAGTTGAGCAAGCGCGAAGCGCCGCTGACGCCTGCGGTGACCATTACCAACTTCGCCTCGTTCGGCGCTGTCCCTTGCAATTCGTCCAACTGCAGCGACTTCACGCTCGACATGGATCGCTATCTGAGCGCGCGCGGCGATGCGCGAATCAAGACGTGGGCCGATTGGGTCGCCAACGCCAAGTTCAGGCAAGACGCATCGCGCGCCGGCGCCGCCAACTGGGTCGACTGGCAGGCGCACACCGCTCCAGGCAAAGCCGATCACGTCGCGCGCAGCTATGTCGCTCGCTTGGCGTTGCTCAAGGTCATGTACGAGAACGACATCGACGTGTTCGTGCATCCCGAGAATACGGTGCCGACACCGAAGATCCAGGGCCCGAACGCGGGGTCCGGCAGTCTCGACAGCATCTCGCCGTTCTATCAAATCCCCAGAGTCGTCGTGCCTGCCGGCGCGACCGACGTGATCTATGAGCCGCAGTACGCGTTGAGCGAGGACCAGACCAACTACATCTCCGTGCTGCCGCCGGGCGCGAAGCAATCCAAGCTGCCGCATCCCATGCCGATCTCGATCACGTTCTTTGCGGGGCAAGGCGAGGAGCCGATGCTGATCAAAGTCGGCACGGCGTATGAAGTGGCGACACGGCATCGGTTTGCCCCGCCGCAGCTCGGGCCGATCGCGGGCAAGCCGCGCACCAAATAGCCAACGCGACAAGAGGTGGGGGGCTGCGACGCGGCGCGCGTCTGATCGACGGGAACGAGCTTACATCGCTGCCATCGGAGAAAAATTCGTGTCGATCAAAACAGACCGCTCACCTTCGTTGCTTGCAACTCACGCGATCGAAGCGATCGACGTTCAGACGAAGAAGAGAGGGCTCACGTTCGCAGTGTTGGCTGCACTAGGCAGTGTCGCAGCGACTCCCTTCGACGGCGCATATGCCGCCGCGCCGGTCAAGTTCCAGGTGGAAGAGGCGACCATTGCGGACATTCATGCCGCGATCAAGTCGGGTCAGACGACGTGCGCAGGTGTGGTGCAGGCTTATATCGATCGGGCCAAGGCATACAACGGGGTCTGCACGGCGCTGATCACGCCAGACGGCGGGAGCATCAAAGCGGGCAAAGGGTATGTGCGTGCGGGCAAGCCGCTCGTGTTTCCCACCAAGACGGTGAAGGCATCCACGGTATTTCCGGACCTGGATCAATACCAGGGTTTGCCGCTCGAATACGGCCGCATGGAGGCGACTGTCTCGGATCCGAGCGTCGTCACGCAAATGGGCATGCGCGTCGGCCTGCCGGACGCCGGGCAGATCAATGCGCTGGAGACCTTGAATATCCGCGGCGAGCGCTCGGTCACGTGCAAAGGCAAGTTCGATGCGCATCCATCGACGGGGCCGTTGCCCGCGGGCGCACCGGTGGCATGCGAAGAATTTCGCAAGCAACCAGACGCGCTGGAACGCGCAGCGGAGCTCGATGCGAAGTACGGCACGAACCCCGATCTCAAGACCTTGCCGATGTACTGCGTCGTGTCGGCGTTCAAGGACCCGTACGACACGAAGGACATGCGCTCCACGTCGAACAACGACGTCAACTTCGCGATGGATGCGCCGCCGTTCGACTCGACGCTCGTCGCGCAGTTGCGCGCCAAGGGCGCGATCATCTATGGCAAATCGAACGCGCACGAGTTCAACGCAGGTCCGGGCAATCCGGGCGGCGAGGCGAAGGCGAAATTCAATTGGGTGGCCGGCGGACAGCAGGTCAGCTCGTGGAGCGGACAGGCGTGCAATCCCTATGACACTGAGCGCGTCGTGCGCGGTTCGAGCGGCGGTTCGGGTGCGGTGATCGGCGGCAATCTTGCGACGATCGGCATTTGCGAACAGTCGGGCGCGTCGTGTCAGGGCCCTGCGTCGCGTAGCGGCATTGCGCTCATTCTCACGACCAAGGGCATCATTCCCGACAGCGGCGGCATCGGCAATCAGTGGTTCAACGATCGCGCCGGCATTCATGCGCGCACGTTGGGCGATGCGGCCCTGGTGCTCGATGCAATGAAGGATCCAAAAACGGGTTACTTCGATTCGCGCGATCCATTCACCGCGTTGCCGAAGGGGCTCATTCCCGAGCAGCCCTACGCGACATTCTCGGTCAGCGATGCGGATCTCAAGAAGAATCCAAAACCGCTGCAGGGCGTTCGCATTGCGTTGCTGCGCGAGCACTTCGTCAAGAAGACGCTCAATCACGAGGCCATCTCGGATCAGATCGATCAAGAGGTCAAGACCGTGCTGCGCGATCGACTCGGCGCCGAACTGGTCGAAACGATCACGCCCGACTATGCGGACGATCCAACGGTCGCGAATCTGAAATATACGTTCGCCGATGCGCTATCGGAGCTGTTGCCGCGGTTCATGCCCGAGGTGTTTTCCCGCCGCGACGACAAGGGCGAGTTGATCTTCGCCGTGCCCGGTCATGACGTGACCTCGTACGAGTACTTGCTGAAGTTGAGCAAGCGCGAGGCGCCGCTCACGCCGGCGGTGACGATCACCAACTTCGATTCGTTCGGCGTCACTCCATGCCATTCGTCGAACTGCAGCGACTTCACGCTCGATATGGATCGATACCTGAGCGCGCGCGGCGATACCAGGGTCACCAATTGGGCGGACTGGATCGCGAACGCCAAATTCCGTCAGGACGCCTCGACTGCCGGCGCACAGAACTGGTTGAACTGGAAAGACCACACGATACCCGGCAAGGCCGATCGTCTGGCGCGCAGCTATGTCGCTCGCATGGCGCTGCTCAAGGTTATGTACGAGAACGACATCGATGTGTTCGTGCACCCGGAGAACACCGTCCCGACGCCGAAGATCCAAGGCCCGAATGTCGGTACGCACAGCCTCGATGACATATCGCCGTTCTACCAGATCCCGAGAATCGTCGTGCCTGCCGGCGCAACGGATGTGATCTACGAGCCGAAGTACGCGTTGAACGAGGACAAGACGAACTACATCTCCGTGCTGCCGCCGGGTGTGCAGAAGTCCAAGTTGCCGCATCTGATGCCGACTTCCATCACGTTCTTTTCCGGCCAGGGCGAAGAGCCGATGCTGATCAAGGTCGGCACGGCGTATGAAGCAGC
>CAYWHG010000012.1:25594-32016 GCA_964457865.1 uncultured Steroidobacter sp. | reverse complement strand
GCAATTGCGCGCGAAAGGCGCAATCATCTACGCCAAGTCGGTGGCGCACGAATTCAACGGCGGCCCGGGCGATCCCGGCGGCCCCTCGAAGACGAAGAGCAATTGGGTTGCGGGCGGTCAAACGCTCGGCGCCTGGGCCGGCCAAGCCTGCAATCCCTACGACACCGAACGCGTGTCGCGCGGCTCGAGCGGCGGTTCGGGCGTATCCGTCGGCGCCAATCTGTCGATGATCGGCATTTGCGAGCAATCGGGCGCTTCCTGTCAGGGCCCGGCGTCGCGTAATGGCGTAGCGCTCATCCTGACCACCAAGGGCATCCTGCCCGACAACGGCGGCATCGGTAATCAGTGGTTCAACGATCGTGCAGGCATTCATGCTCGCACCTTGGCGGATGCGGCATTTGCGCTCGATGCGATCAAAGACCCGAATACGGGCTACTTCGATTCGCGCGACCCGTTCACCGCGATCCCGAAAGGACTGATTCCGGAAAGACCGTACGCAACGTTCGCGGTCACGGATGAGGCGCTCAAGACGAATCCGAAGCCGCTGCAAGGCATTCGCGTTGCCCTGCTGCGCGAGCACTTCGTGAAGAAGACGCTCAACCACGAGGCCATCTCGGACCAGATCGATCAGGAGATCAAGACGGTGCTGCGCGATCGGCTCGGCGCCGATCTCGCGGAAACGATCACGCCCGGCTATCCGGACGATCCGGGCGTTGCGAATCTGAAGTACACGTTCTCGGACGCGCTTTCCGAGCTGTTGCCGAGGTTCATGCCGGAAGTCTTCTCGCGTCGCGACGAGAAAGGCGAGTTGCTGTTCGCGGTGCCGGGGCACGATGTCACTTCATACGAGTACTTGTTGAAGTTGAGCCGGCGCGAGGCGCCGCTCACGGACAAGATCACCTTCACGAACTTCGGCTCGTTCGCGAACCTGCCGTGTCATGGCGGAAACTGCAGCAACACGATTCTCGATCTCGACCGCTATCTCGCGAACAGAGGCGACGCGAAGATCAAGAACTGGGCCGACTGGGTCGCGAACGCCAAGTTCCGCGAGGACAAGTCGCGCGCGGGCGCCGAGAATTGGCTGAAGTTCAAAGACCATACCGCGGCAGGTAAGGGCGATCGCCTGGCGCGAAGCCACGTTGCGCGGCTCGCGCTGCTCAAGGTCATGTACGAAAACGACATCGATGTGTTCGTGCACCCGGAGAACACGGTGCCCACACCGAAGATCCAAGGGCCGAACGTAGGCACGAGCAGTCTCGATGGCATCACACCGTTCTTTCAGATTCCACGAGTGGCGGTGCCCGCTGGCGTGACCGACGTCGTGTACGAGCCGCAATATGCGCTGAATGACGCCAAGACGGACTACGTCTCGGTGCTCGCGCCAGGAACCGAGAAGACCAAGCTGCCGCACCCCATGCCGATCTCCATCACATTCTTCGCCGGCCAGGGCGAGGAGCCGATGTTGATCAAGGTCGGCACCGCGTACGAAGCGGCGACGCATCATCGCTTCGCGCCGCCGGCGTTTGGACCTGTCGTGGCGACGCGCGAACAGCTGAGTCAGGCCACGGCTATTGCAAGCGGCCGCTAACGTGTGTAGTGGATACGTGGCGCAACCAGTTGCCGAAGCGTCACCGATCTTCGTGCAACCACACATCGAAATGCTGGCGCTCATGTGTTGCGCGCTGGGCGTCAGCACCGCATCGGCGGCGACTTTCGATCTGCAGACGGCGACAGTTGCCGATATTCAGGCCGCAATGGACGCGGGCGCGCTGACCTCAGAGAAGCTGGTTCAGCTGTATCTCAACCGCATCGAGGCGTACGACAGACAAGGTCCGAAGATCAATTCGGTCATCACGATCAATCCGCGAGCGCTCGAGGAAGCGCGTGCGCTCGATGCGGAGCGCAAGGCCACAGGTTCGCGATCGCAATTGCATGGCGTGCCTGTCGTCTTCAAGGATTTGGTCGACATCGCAGGCCTCCCGACAACCGCTGGCCATGCGCCATTCGGTGCGCCGGTGCCGCTGCGCGATGCGACCATCGTGACTCGCCTGCGCAATGCCGGCGCAGTCATGCTGGCGAAAGTCTCGACGCGCAATTGGTTCGGTAGCGATGAGCAGCATCCGATCGGTCACACGCTCAATCCCTATCATCCGGGGCGCTCGCCGGGATTCACCAGCAACGGTAGCGGCGCCGCAATGGCGGCGTACTTGTCGGCGCTCGCCATCGGTACCGACAACAGCGCATCGGTTCAGCATCCATCCGCGAACTGTAGCGTGGTGGGAATGGTGGCGACACAGGGCATGGTGAGTCGTGCGGGCGTCATCCCCAATGGTGCGACTCAGGATCGACCGGGCCCGATGGCGCGCAGCGTCTACGACGTCGCCGCAATGATGTCCGTGATCGGGGGTTGGGATGCGGAGGATCTCATGACCGCTCGCAACATCGGCCATTTCCCGCAGAGCGATTGGTCAAAGGAGCTCGACGCGGCCGACATTCGCGGCAAACGCATCGGCGTGCTCCGCGAAATGATCTACGAAGGACCGCAGCACGAGGAAGGGCGGGCGATCCATCAGCGTGCGTTGGACGACATGCGCAAAGCAGGCGCCGTGATCGTCGACCCTGTCTTGACCGGCATCGATCTCAAGACGCAAACGCTCGGCGCGTACACGGGCACGTCGAGTTACGAACAGTTGCACTTTCAGAACGCGTATCTCGCCCGGCTCGGCTCAGCGACGAAGTGGAAGAGCATCGAAGAAATGCTGGAGAAGACCGTCGGCGAAGCGCGAAGACTGCCGTCGCCGGACAAAAGCCCCGACTATCTCGCTCGCTACCGCACGCGCGCAATGTTCATTCGATTGATTCACGACACGATGGACGAGTTCGATCTCGACGCAATCGCGCTGCCGTATCGAACGTATCCGCCGGAGCCCTCTCCGGGTCCGCGTCCGCCCGAATCGACGACCAATCTGACTTCCAGCATGGGACTGCCCGCCGTCATCGTTCCCGGCGGCTACACCAAAGACAACTTGCCCATCGGTATTCAGATCCTGGGTCGCCAGCACAGCGAGTTGACGCTGCTCAAGATCGCTCACGGCTACGAACAAGCCAGCAAGCGCCGCAAGACGCCCGCACTCACACCACCGTTGCCGGGGGAGCGCTTCGAATACTGATGAGCAAGAGCTTCGACAAGATCAATGCGATCTGCGGCTTCGCCGCGGCATTGCTGCTCGCGGGCGCATCGACTCGCGATGCGGCAGCGCAGGACGAGGCCCAAGCGCCGGCGCAATTCCATTTGGAAGAGGCGACGATCGAGCACATCCAGCAAGCCATTCTGTCCAAGCAGATCACGACCGAGCAGCTCGTCCGTTTGTATCTCGCGCGCATCAAAGCCTACAACGGCACCTGCGTCGAACAGCCTCGAGGCATTCTCGGGCGCGTCAGTCCGATCGCGAACGCCGGACAGATCAATGCGCTCTCGACGCTCAATCTGCGTCCGGCGACGCGCAAAGCCCTGGGCTTCGATGAGCGCAAGGCGCGCAGCATGACCGATGCGAAGGACGACGCGTCGACCATGCCCGATGCGCTCGAGACGGCCGCCGAACAAGATCGAGCGTTTGCGCGCACCGGCAAGCTCGTCGGTCCGCTCCACGGTGTCGTGATGTCGATCAAGGATCAGTACGACACATTCGACATGCGCACGACCGCGGGCGCGGATGCGTTTTATGCCAACGATCGCCCGCCCGACGATGCGACGTTCGTCAAGCGCCTGCGAGACGCAGGCGCCATCGTGCTGGCGAAATCCAACTTGGGCGAGTACGCATCGCCGATGGGCCGCAGCGCGTTCGGCGGCACGTTCTGCAATCCGTACGACACGCAACGCTATCCAGGCGGATCCAGCGGCGGCTCAGGCTCTTCGGTGGGCGCGAACCTAGTGACGTGCGCAATCGCGGAGGAAACCGGGGCTTCGATTCGCACGCCGTCCAGGCACAACAGTGCCGTCGGCATCGCGCCGACGCAAGAGCTCGTGAGTCGCGACGGCATGATCGGCGCCGGCTTGAACACGCGAACTGGTCCGATCTGTCGCACGGTCGAGGACGCTGCGCGCGTACTCGATGTCATCGCGGGCTACGACCCTAAAGACGAGCTGACCGTGTTCAGCATCGATCGCTTGCCTACGCAGCCTTATCAGAGCTTCGCGCGCGAGCGTAGCTTGCAAGGCGTTCGCATCGGCGTCGTTCGCGAGTACATGGACAAAAGCTTGTTCACGCAGGCCGATGCCGAATCCATCGATATCGTGGATCGCGCCGTTACGGACCTGCGCAAGCTGGGTGCGACCATCGTCGATCCAGGTCCGGGCGGATCGCTGTTTCAGACGTGTCTCGACAAATACAACCCGTACCTGAACGGCAGCGCCTATATCCAGAAATTTCCCGAGATGTTCCCGGTGGATTCGGCCGGCAAACCGACGCAGGACCACATCGCGCTGCTGGTGGAATTGGCGTTCGATCCGAAGTCGGTTCCCGCTGCATTCTCGCTGCGCGATCTCGGTCCGGCGGCTGCGCAAGGCGAGGGAAGATATTTGTTGGAGCGCTATCTGCGCGAACGCGGCGATGCGAGTATCAAGACGGTTGCCGATCTGGCGAACAAAGCCAATTTCTTCGATCAACCGGATTTCGCCGGCAGCGCCGATCGAAAGGGATCGCTGCTGAATCAAGCCAATCAAACGACGCTGAATACGGCGCCGCGATTGCAGAAGCGCTTTGCCATTCAGCAGATGGTTTTACAGTGCATGCAAGAGCTCAAGGTCGATGCGCTGACCTATCCCACAGGTAACGTGCCGACGCCGATTCTCGGCGCACCGTACGAGCCGAACGCGAATGCTCGCAACGGCGGCTCGTCATGGAATCTCCTTGGCCAGCAGGGATTTCCCGCCATCTCTGTTCCCGCAGGCTTCACTACGCATGTTTACGATCGCATCCGTGACGCGTCGAGTCCCGACGGCACGCGCTTGGTCGGCCCCGTCGCCGCCAAGCTTCCCGTCGGCATCGACTTCCTGAGTCGCCCGTTTTCCGAGCCGCTGTTGTTGCGCATCGCGTCTGCCTACGAGGCAGCGACCAAGCATCGAGCTCCGCCACCGGCATTCGGCCCGTTACGCGGCGAACCGTGAAGAGGAAGCGGATAGGGATGAACAAGAATGAACGCAACGGACCCTCGCTTCGCTTCGATACGGACTGATAGATAGCCGAGCGCGCTCGCTCTCTGACCGCCAACCGTCAACTGCTTTTCTCTTCCGGGTGGGGTATTCGCTTCGCATCGCGTCCTCATCCAACAGTGGGCAGCGGCGCTCCGGGTTCAATCGCGACAAACGCAAGGTCGGCAAACATGTCCCGAAAGATGCCTCGCGGACCGGCTGCAGTAATGGAGATCGCCAGATTCGGAAAGGTGCTGCTGACCGCGACCGCCGTGCTGTCGCTGTCGATCGGTCCGCAGCTTGCATGGAGCCAGGACAAAGATTTTCAGATCGAAGAAGCAACGATCGGCGACGTGCATCGCGCCATCCAATCGGGACAGGCGACCTGTCGCACAGTCGTTCAGTCATATATCGATCGAGTGCGCGCATACAACGGCACGTGCACCGCGCTGGTGACGAAGGACGGCAAGTCCATTCCGCGCGCGAAAGGCGTCATCCGAGCAGGCATACCGCTTCAATTTCCGACCAAGACGGTCGCGGCGTCGACATTCCTACCTGACTTGGATCAATACCAGGGATTGCCGCTCGAGTTCGGTCGAATGGAGGCAACGCGGACCGAGCCGAGCGTGCCGCAGCAGTTCGGCATGCGCGTCGGCATTCCCGATGCAGGGCAGGTCAATGCGCTCGAAACATTGAACATTCGCGGCGAACGCTCCCAGACATGCAAGGCCAAGTGCGACGCCCATCCATCGAGCGGCGCGCTGCCGGCCTCGTGTCCCGCAGCGTGCGATGCGTTCAGGCGGCAACCGGATGCGTTGGAGCGCGCCGCCGAGCTCGACGCGCAGTACGGCAGCAAGCCCGATCTCGAGAGCATGCCGATGTACTGCGTCGCGTTCTCGTGGAAGAACTGGTACGACGCGACCGACATGCGCGCGACCGGCGGCAACGACGTCACGTTCGCGATGGATGCGCCAAGGGAGGACTCGCCGGATATCGCGGACCTGCGTAAAAAGGGCGCGATCAGCTTCGCCATCGCGAACGCCGCGCGTGCAGGCCATGGCGAAGCGGGACCCGAAAAGCCGCGATCGCTGTTGTTGTCGAGCAATCTCGCGTTCGGCGCGTGGGGCGGGCAGCCCTGCAACCCATACGACACCGAACGCGTGCCGCGCGGCTCGAGCTCGGGTTCCGGCGTCTCGATCGCAGCGAATCTCGCGCAGTGCTCGATCTGCGA